>NZ_JAPQLM010000188.1:4143-12125 GCF_028981765.1 Wolbachia endosymbiont of Drosophila seguyi | reverse complement strand
AACAAGGGTTTAAAGTACAGCCAAGAAGATGGGTTGTAGAAAGGACTTTTGCTTGGGTTAATAGGAATAGGAGGCTATCGAAGGAGTATGATTTACTCACAACATCCACTGAGAATTTCATATACCTAGCTATGAGTAGGGTTATGTTAAAGAGGGAATATGCTTGAATTTACTAGTTTCCGGACAACCTCTGATTAACCTGAATAGGATAAAAAATGGAGAATAGTGCTTGTTGTTTTTTATTTCTGAATGGGTATATTCAATATATAAAATGTTATAAGCTAAAGGAGCAGCATGTCAAAAGTGAGGGTTAATAATAGAAAAGTTTGTTGTCATGGTGATGAGAATGATGAGGGTTCCGGCCATCCATTAATATATTTAGATATGGGAGAAGAAGAGGAAATAGCCTGCCCTTATTGTGAAAAGACGTTTGTCCATGACTGCACTGTAGAAGCGGTTGGGGAGCTGACTAGGGATGAGCTCTAATGGTACTTCTGCAGACTTAGCTTATGTAAATAGCAATAAGAGGGGCAGTAAAAATGAAACTGTCCATACGGTCGAGCACTCCCCCATGGCCAGGTATCATATTTCCACTATCTTTAACACCGTAAGCTCTTTTAACAAGCGACTCAGTGAAATCGCCAAGTTGCGCTAGAATAGCAATTGCAAGGCCAATGATTGGAGAATAAAAAATTGAAAATAGACCAAAAAATATTGATCCAAAAATTGTGCACACTACTCCAGCTAAAATCGCACCAAGAAGTCCTGCCCAAGTTTTTCCAGGGCTAATAATTGGGCAAATTTTAGCTCCACCAAAATTCTTGCCAAACAGGTAGGCAGTAACGTCAATTCCCCAAATGGTTAAGACGAACCATACTAATGCGTATTTTCCCTGTGGTAGATTATATAAATATATTAATGAGGCGCTTGGTAGTGCAATCAATAATAATGCAAAAACGTATAAAATTTTGTTTCCCTGGGTTAGATTATACCATTCAAAAGAAGATAAAACTGCTATCGAAAAAATCAATAGGTAAAACGATAAATCACTGAAATATGTAGCAAAGGAAAATATGAATAATATTACTATTGAGGACAACATTCTAATTATAAAATTATTATCTACCATATTTTTTCTCTCTTTTTGTATAATCTTCTAATGCTTTACTCAAATCTTGACAAGAAAAATCAGGCCATAAAGTATCACAAAAATACAATTCAGCATAAGCTGCTTGCCATAATAAAAAGTTGCTTAACCTTTTTTCGCCGCCAGTGCGAATTAATAAATCCAATTTTGGCAAATCTTTAGTATACAGAAATTTTTCAAATTCCTCTTCTGATACATAAGCAATATTTTCTTTTATAATATTGCTTATAGCTTGTGTAATTTCTTGCTTTGCTCCGTAACTGACTGCCACAGTGAGTAATAAACCATCGTTCTTATGTGTCATTTCTTCTGCTTTTTTAATTTGATCCAATATTTTACTGGGTAACAGACTTAAATTGCCAATAAAATTCAACTTAATGTTACAATTGTAAATGAAATTGACTTTATCTTCATTAGTTAAAACGGAGTAAAATAAATCAAATAGACAGTCAGTTTCGTTTTTAGGTCTAAGCCAATTCTCCATAGAGAATGCATACAAAGTTAAGTAGGGTATAGTCAAGTCCGTACAATACTTGGCAATATCGTATGCAACTTCACTGCCCTTTTTATAACCATCAATTTTTACCCTTCCTTGATTGTTCGCCCATCTACCATTACCATCCATAATAATTGCTAAATGTTTCGGTAAAGATTCTTGATTCAACATTTAAATTTAACCTAATTTTGACTTGAGTGAAATTTTTTGGATTTCAATGGACACCTGGAAGGTGTCAGCTACTTGCATGACAGGAAGAGAGTTACTGTAGTGACACCAATAGTTGATACTTGAATGCAAAATTGGTGTCATCCCAGTGCTCCAACACTGGGATCCAGGAAATTTGATTTCAAACAAGTGCATCAGATAGTTGTATAGTAAAGACTGGATTCCAGTGTCAAACACTGGAATGACATCATTTGCTATGTAAGCTTTCTCCATATCATTTAGTGATTCAGTATATCCTTTTCTTTGATGGACAATTCACCATCAATCTTTTTTATATTATCATCAGTAATATTTTGTATTTCCTTCTTAGCACCATGAAAATCATCTTCTGAGATTTCTTTATTTTCCTTCATTTTTTCTGTTTCTTCCATAATATCTCTACGTATATTTCTAATGGCAATCCGTGCATTTTCAGCAAACTGATGCAATAATTTCACTAATTTTTCACGGGTTTCTTGTGTCAAGTCCGGAAGAGCTATACGTATGGTGCTACCCTCGACAACAGGATTTAAATTCAGGTTAGCATTTAATATAGCGTTTTTCACTTCACCTACAACACTAATGTCCCAAACTTTAATTGATAGGGTTTTGTTATCTATAACCGAAACGCCTGCAACTTGATTTAACTTTTGATGCCCACCATAGATGTTTACAACTATACCATCAAGCAAAGATGCACTAGCTCTACCAGTGCGTACGCCTTTAATATCATCATGAAAGGACTGAATAGTTTTTAGCATTCTTTCTTTTGTTTTAGCTTTTATTTCATTTAACATAAATTACCTACTGTTTACAATCTGAAACTATAGTATAAGTACCTTGACCCTTAATAATATTGACTATTTTTTCTCCCTTCAAAGAAAAAACTATAATTGGAATAGAATTCTCACGAGCAAGTGAAATTGCTGATGCATCCATAACTTTTAAATCACGAGTCAATAAATCCGTGTAAGAAAGCCTATCATACATTACAGCATCCTCATTTTTTTTCGGATCAGCGGAGTATACACCATTTACTTGCGTACCCTTTAGAATAACATCACAATTCATTTCAACAGCACGTAAGGCTGCAGCTGTATCTGTAGTAAAAAATGGGTTGCCTGTGCCTGCTGCAAAAATTACCACTCTACCTTTTTCTAAATGACGAATAGCTTTCCTTCTGATGTAAGGTTCGCATACAGTGGCCATGGGTATTGCAGATAATACCCTAGAAGCTACTAAATTTTTTTCTAAAAAGTTTTGTAAAATTAAAGCATTGATTATAGTTGCAAGCATTCCAATATAATCACTGCTTGCTCTTTCACAACCACTTAAAGACGCAGATGTGCCACGAAAGATATTACCACCACCAACAACAATACATACCTGAACTCCAAGATTACAAACTTCAACTATGCCTTTAGATAACTCACCTATAGTCTCCATATCGTGACCAAATTGCTTTGATCCCATCAAAGCCTCACCAGAGATTTTAAATAACACCCTGGAATATTTTATTTCGCTTTTTTCATTTGTTGAAATAAACATTTTTTGCTATTTAATCTGCATCACCCAAAACAAGTAACTTGTAATTAGAGAGTTTAACAGCACTCAACTCGCTTGATTTTATAAAATCAGAAATCTTCATCTTATCATCCTTTATAAATTTTTGCTCCAGTAAAACAACTTCTTCATAGTACTTAGCCATTCGTCCATCTACTATTTTTTTTGCTACTTCTTCAGGTTTATTTAAGCTCCTCACTTGCTCTTCAATTATAGAACGTTCGTTGTTCAACTTCATTTGATCTAAATCATCTATAGACAAAGCTTCAGGCTTCATAGCAACTACATGCATAGCTATTTGTTTCCCAATCTCTTGTAGCTTCGCCTTATCACCAGATGATTGCAATGCAATTAAAGCACCAATCTTACCTAAGCCACACACATCACCATGTACGTAGCCAGCAATAACTCCATCCTTAGCTTCTAAGTAACAAAGCTTGCTTAACTCTAGCTTCTCACCAAGAACTGACGTACCATTCATAATAGCTTCCTGCACTGTGCCAATGCTTTCATACTTGGCATTTTTTAACTCATCAACGCTAGTACAGCGTTCTTGATGAGCAATTGATGCTAAATTTAAAACTAACTCTATAAATTTCTCATTCCTTGCGACAAAATCGGTTTCGCAATTGAGTTCAATCAATACACCACAATTTTCAGTCAAACACATAGCAACGAGCCCATCTGAAGCTACTCTATCAGATTTTTTGTCAGCTTTAGCAAGACCTATTGTACGTAACTTATCAACGGCTTTCTTAATGTCACCATCACATTCTTCTAATGCTTTTTTACAGTCACTTAAGCCAAGCCCTGTTCTATCACGTAATTCTCTTATATCATCTGGATTCATCTTCATTTGTTACTACCTCCTTTTCTTCTTCTTTGTAAACTCTACTACGTCTCCTTTTAGTTTGCACAATACCATCTTCTTTTTCTTGAATAAACTCATCACCCCTTATATCATCAATCTTAACTCCAGATTTTGCTAGACTAGACTCTATTCCAGCTAATATAGAGTCGGTAGCTAATTTACAATAGAGCTCTATTGATTTTCTTGAGTCATCATTTCCAGGTATTAGATAAGTAATACCATCTGGATCAGAATTAGTATCAAGTATTGCAACTATTGGAATTCCTAACTTCTTAGCCTCCTTAACCGCTATATGCTCTTTATTAGTATCAATGATGAATAAGATATCAGGAATTGCTCCCATTTCTCTAATACCGCCAAGCGCCTTATCAAGCTTTTGCTTTTTCTTTTCAATGTTTCCCAATTCTTTCTTTGTTAAAATGCTATCCTCGTCATTTAATATTTTCTCATATTGCACCAAGGTTTTTATCGAAGAAGAAACAGTGCCCCAATTAGTAAGCATACCACCAAGCCAACGATGATTCACATAATATTGACCACAACGAATCGCTTCACTTGCAATAATATCAAAAGCTTGAAACTTTGTACCAACAAATAGAATGCGACCACCTTGAAATGCAACGTCATATAAAGCCTTCATGGCCACCTGTAGCAATGGTAGTGTTTTTCGCAAATCAATTATATGTATACGATTTTCTTGATGCACTCCATATATGTATGGAGCCATTTTTGCGCTCCAGCGACTAATTTTGTGACCAAAATGTACACCAGATTCAGCTAAATCACGCACAGTGACTTTAGGCAAATTTGTCATATATCATTCCTCCAAATAGTTTATCTTCCATGGCATAACCCTAATGGGACTACTTGTACAAGCCATGTGTGAAATTAAATTATTTACATAGTAATAGAAAAGACAGCAAAGCGCAAACAAAAAATATTGACAAAGGGCAACATGTTTATTAGCTTTAAAGTTGAAGCCCGAAAATGCTAAAAAGAAATTAGGGGGGTGTAGCTCAGTTGGTTAGAGCGCATGCCTGTCACGCATGAGGTCGTGAGTTCAATTCTCATCACTCCCGCCATATTAGTTTTGGCATAACTTAGAATTCGCAGTATTATTGCCGGTATTGAGAAACGCCTTCACCAAACTTGACATGGCATGGTATTGTAATTAATACTTAAATAGGTTTGTTTTTATCATTAACAATTAGGATTAAATATGCTCATTTCTGAAGTTTTTGCAGCAGATGCAACTAGCAATACATCAAGTATCGGCGCATCTTTTGCTAGTTTTATTCCACTGATTTTAATATTTGTGGTATTTTATTTTCTCATTATTCGCCCGCAACAAAAAAAGCTAAAAGAACATAGAAAGATGATAGATCAAATAAAACGTGGTGATACAGTCATTACTTCTGGTGGAATAATAGGTGAAGCTAATAAAGTTGATGAGGCAAATGCACAATTTATAATAGAAATAGCACCAAAAGTTGAGATAAAAGTTCTAAAGTCCGCTATATCTGAGGTTTTAAGCAAAGAAACTCAAAAAGTAGCAGCTAAACCAATTAAAAAGGTAAAATCGAAAGAATGATAAAAAGAATATAAATCAACCAGTAATAAAGGCAAAAATGCTTAACATGTTTAGAAAAAAGTTTGTTTGGTGATCCATTTGTGTGCGGAATATTTGGTGTAGTAAGTAGCGGTGATTCAGTAATACCAACCTTACTAACTGGGTTACAAAAATTGGAATATAGGGGATATGATTCCTCAGGTATAGCAATCATAAATAACGAAGGTAAGATAGAAGTCAAAAAATCAGAAGGTAAAGTCGAAAGGTTATGTGAAGTTGTTGATGACAGCAAGATGTCTCACAGTACAGTTGGTATAGCACATACTCGCTGGGCTACACATGGAGTCCCAGGCCTTAAAAATGCTCACCCCATTCGTACAAATAATGTTGTTGTTGCTCATAACGGCATAATTGAGAATTACAATCTGCTAAAAAAGGGTCTAGAAGAAAGGGGCATGTCATTCCATACTGACACTGACACAGAGATCATACCAAACATGCTAACCTTATATCTTGATGAAGGATTGTCGCCAATTGATTCTCTATTTAAGTGTTTAAACAACTTACATGGCTCATTTGCCTTGGTCTTATTATTTGCAGAATATCCAGACGCCTTATTTGTTGCGAAGAGAAATTTGCCTTTAGCAATAGGCTATAACTGTAACACAGTGTTTGCTGCATCTGACTCTAATGCTTTAAGTGCATTTGTGGAAAGAATATCGCATTTGGAAGATGATGACATTGCAGTGATAAAATCTAGTGGAGTTAGTATATACAACAATGGTACACAAGTTAAACGCAGTATAGAAAATAGTAGTCCAAGTGATTTTCTAATTAGCAAAAATGGTTACCCTAGCTTCATGTTAAAAGAGATTTTTGAGCAACCGCGTGCATTAAACAAAACAATAAATCAATTTTACAAGCAATATAAAGAGGTAATATTTGCTAACAAAAAATTGTTTTCTGAGCTGAGTTACATTACTATAGTTGGATGCGGGTCATCTTATTTTGCTGGGCTAATAGCAAAGTATTGGCTGGAAAATGTCGCTCAAGTTCGAGTATATCTAGAAATCTCATCAGAATTTAGGTATAGCAACGTCAAGCTGGAAGAAGGCAGCATTGGGTTATTTATCTCTCAATCTGGTGAAACTGCAGATACCATAGAAGCGCTGCGTTATGCAAAATCACAGAAGCAAACAATCATTAGTATAACTAATACATTTAGCAGCAGCATTGAAAAGATCTCAGATATTGTGTTACATACTCTTGCTGGGCCAGAAATTGGTGTTGCTTCAACAAAAACCTTTTCTGCGCAACTTGCAACTTTAGCATGCTTTGCCGTGGAGCTTGGAAAAATAAAAGGTGTACTGGGTGGAGAGAGAATAAAACAGCTAAGCAACGCTATTAACTCTATTCCCGAGTATGTTGAGCACGTTTTGAATGTGATGAAAATACAACATATATCGGACAGTATATTAGAACACAATAACGTTATTTTAATCGGCAAAGGAAGTTCATACGGAGTTGCAATGGAAGGCGCATTGAAAATAAAAGAGCTTTCATATATCAATACAACTGGTATTGCAGCGGGAGAAATGAAGCATGGTTCTATTGCTTTAATAGACTCTACCGTGCTTGTTATAGCAATTATCCCTTATGATGATTTATTCTTTAAAACGCTATCTAATATACAAGAGATTATTGCAAGAAAAGGCAAAGTAATTGCCTTCAGTGATAAACAAGGAGCGCCATTCCTAAGGGGAGTTTGCGCAGATGTGGTGCAACTTCCAGACACTGATAATTTTATCTCTCCAATCATCTACAGTGTTGCTATGCAATTCCTTGCTTACTTTACTGCAGCAAAAAAAGGGTTAGATGCAGATTGTCCAAGAAATTTAGCTAAGTCTGTCACGGTTGAGTAGTCCATTTAAAGTTAAAGCTAAACTTCTCATTAAGGTGACCAGACTGCATTCTGTGATTTTTAGCAAAACACGATACACAATCGTCATTCCGCTACTTGTTAGCGGAATCTATGCCGAGATACCGCGGCGGTATGAAGGTTCGCGGTGGTATGACGGTTAAGTAATTCGTCATCCCGCTGCTTGTTAGCGGGATCTAGAGATACCGC
>NZ_JAPQLM010000188.1:0-4093 GCF_028981765.1 Wolbachia endosymbiont of Drosophila seguyi | reverse complement strand
ATAATCCTAATTATAGTTAGCCTTTCATAAGTAGCGATGCAACAAAGCCATCCCAGTGTCTGGGCACTGGCCCACTGGTGGGAATTGCTCCCAAACTACAACGTTCGTACAGTTGTGGATACCGTGGCGGTATGACGTAGGGAAACCTTTCTTGGGTTAAGCTTTAAATTAAAACATCAAGTATATTGAACTTAAAACATATCTCAGCTATACTTTGCGATAAAGTTAATAAAAATTTTAATAAAATCAGTAAGACTAACCTCTAGCTAAAATGAATACAAAGTGAGCTTTTTTGATATAAATAGTGTTAGAATAATTGGTAGGTACTTTATCAATTTTTTGTTAAGGCTTGGTAGTGCATTCATATTTTTTATTCAATCTCTATACCACTGCCTTGTGCCACCGTATTATTTTAGCAACATAGCAAGACAAATTATAGAGATAGGCTTTTTCTCTCTGCCAATTGTTGGGCTCACTGGAGTTTTTATAGGAGCGGCGATAGTTTTACAAAGTAGCTTGAGTGACCCATTAATTAACCAAGAACAGATAATACCCAAACTTGTTACGATCACTATCATTAAAGAGTTAGGACCAGTTTTGATCAGCTTAATAATGGTAGGAAAGGTTGGATCATCAGTTGCAGCAGAAATTGGTACGATGCGCATCACCGAGCAAATAGATGCCCTTACAACTTTGAACATCAACCCTTTCAAATATTTAATTGCACCAAGGATTTTAGCGTCAATCATAGTATTTCCCATACTTACAGTATGTGCAGATTTAATAGGAATATTTGGAGGATGCATCACTGCAGTCTTCGAATTTAACCACAATTTAAATATATACATTAAACACACAGCTCAGTTCTTTAATACGTATGATTTTATAACTGGGCTAATAAAAGCAACTGCATTTGGCGCCATAATTTCTGTCTCAAGCTGCTATTACGGTTACCATTGCAAAGAAGGTGCACGAGGAGTAGGTGTTGCTACAACATCAACTGTTGTTTTATCGTCCATACTGATCATTTTAGCAAACTACATGATTACTTTGATACATGCGTAACCCCATAATATCAATATTGAACTTAAGCTTATCTTTTGATGATAGGACAGTACTAAAAGATCTAAATTTTGATATATTAAAAGGGGAATCATTAGTCATACTTGGTGGCTCAGGAAGCGGCAAATCTGTATTAACAAAAACAATTATCGGCTTGCTTGCTCCAGACTCAGGGTCTGTTAAAATAAATAGTAAAAGCAAAAATAAATTTGGGGTTTTATTTCAAAATTCCGCTTTATTTGACTACGTTACAGTGTGGGAAAATATATCTTTTAATTATAAAAAGCGCTTTAATATCAGCAAAAAAGAGGCAAAACAGCTAGCAATCGAGAAGTTAAATGATGTTGGACTGGAGGAAAGCATAGCAGATATGTTTCCAATAGAGCTATCAGGTGGAATGAAAAAAAGAGTGGCACTTGCAAGGGCGATTGCACACAATCCAGAAATCATTATTTTGGATGAACCAACTTCAGGATTGGACCCAATTATGTCAGATATAGTAAACGAGATAATAATAAAATTATCTAGAGATCTTAACCCTACAATTATCACGATTACACATGATATTCATAGCGCATTTAAAATAGCTGATAAAATAGCAGTATTATATGAAGGGGAGATCATTTCCCATGGAACTGTTCAGGAAATACAAAATACTAATAACGAATATATAAAAAAATTCATTCATTATATATAGCTAAAGATATATACACTATTGCTAACAGTCATATTTTTAAGTTTTAACTTTGTAAAAGGTAGTGAACATTGGAATTCAGATTTTTTTCAAACTGGATCCTATAGCTAACACGTCATACCGCGATTCATTCGCGGTATCTCGGCATAGATTCCGCTAACTAGTAGCGGAACGACGAATTTGTCGTTTTTCAAATTGTCGTAAGTCAGTTTAGCTATATATAGGATGACAGAAATTGTTTGTATTAGCTATATTCAAAAGCTCTATTGATATTTTGCAATATTTGTGATAAAATAATAGCTTAAGGTTGAGAGTAAAAATTTATGAGTGAAGCTCAAGGTCCAAACATTGCAGAATGGCAAGCGCAGCAGCAACACCAAGAGGCTGCTGGTGAGAAAAGTGGTTTTGGTCTTGGTCATAGTGACTCTGTTTCAACAGTTGTCGATGGAATGAAATGGTTGTTCAACTTTCATGAAGGAGCAATTGCTGCTTATAGTAACGTGTTTGAAGGTTTGGTGAGTGGCAGTAGTCTAGTAACATTGTTTGGAAAGTCAGGTAATATGTTTGGCATAAAACTTCTTGAAGGCCTTGCAGAATATTTTTCAGGTGGAGGTGGGGAAGATATGCCATCAGAAGAAATGGATATGGCTCATGGTGATGATGGACATCACTCAGATGATTACCCTCATGCCAATAACGAAATAGCTCATAATGCTGATGGTTTGCAAGACATGCATGATGCAGGTGATCACCATGGTCAATCTTTTTCACCTGGTCCTTCACCATCTGTTGGCGATGACCACGGACATGAACTTGGTTAAACACTTAAAAACTATTGAATAGTTGGAAGAAGGCCTAATAAGAAAAGTTGCTGTTGTTATGAGTTTGTCTTAGTGAAAAAGGTTTCAGTTTTGGGATCAACAGGAAGTGTTGGAAAAAAGACTGTAGATTTGCTCTCAAAGAGAAAAGAAGAATACCAAGTGGAAGCACTAAGTGCCCATTCGAACTTTGCTCTACTGGCACACCAAGCAAAACTGCTAAATGCAAAATATGTTGCTATCTCCGATGAAAGGCTTTACAAAGATTTGAAAGAAAGTTTACTTGGTACAGATGTAAAAATAGCAATTGGTGCTACAAATATTGCTACCATACCTGTTGATCTCTCAGTTGTTGCAATAGTTGGCATTGCAGGCCTTGGGCCAGTTATGGAAGTTATAGAAAGCGGTACCAAGGTCATTGCATTGGCAAACAAAGAAAGCATTGTTTGCGGTGGAAAGTTATTACTCAAAAAAGCTAAAGAAAAAAATGTACAAATAATCCCTATTGACTCTGAGCACAATGCAATTTTTCAAATTTTGCAAAATGACGACAAATGCGTAGAAAAGATCATACTTACTGCTTCTGGTGGACCATTCTTAAATTATAGCCTTGAGCAATTAAGAAATGTTATGGTAGATAAGGCGCTTAGTCACCCCACTTGGAATATGGGAAAGAAAATCTCGGTTGATAGCGCAACAATGATGAATAAGGCACTAGAGATAATAGAAGCACATAACTTGTTTAATATCAGCCCGGATAAAATTGAAGCAATAGTGCATCCTGAGTCAATAGTACATGGAATTGTAACTTATAAGGATGGGTTCAACTTTGCTGTGCTTGCAGAAACTGACATGGCAATTCCTATTTCATATGCTCTATCTTGGCCGGAAAGATCAGCTTTAAATCGTAAATTAGATTTAACAAAGCAAGGAAAATTGACCTTTCAAGAACCAGACCATAAGCGTTTTCCTGCGCTAAAGCTTAGCATGGCAGTGTTAAACTCTTCTGCTCCACAAACAAACAGTATTGTGCTCAATGCTGCAAATGAAATAGCTGTTAATGAATTTTTGAAGTCACGAATCGGCTTTTTAAAAATAGTAGAGGTAGTGGAATCAACAATGGAAAGTTTTGGTAGTTATACTGATATTAATTCACTATCTGATATAATAAATATTGATTATGAAAGTCGTATTATTGCTCACAAAATTGTTGAAAGTAAAGTTGTTGCGTATAGCTAGAGTAATGTAACCAGACTGCATTCTGTGATTTTTAGCAAAACACGATACACAATCGTCATTCCGCTACTAGTTAGCGGAATCTATGCCGAGATACCGCGAATGAATCGCGGTATGACGGTTCGCGGTGGTATGACGGTTAAGTAATTCGTCATCCCGCTGCTTGTTAGCGGGATCTAGAGATACCGCGGCGGTATGACGGTTCGCGGCGGCATAGCTATCTTCAAAAATATGGTTGAATAATTGTTAATAATAGTGTATAATTATTAATATTTTTAAGCAC
>NZ_JAPQLM010000187.1:12358-15827 GCF_028981765.1 Wolbachia endosymbiont of Drosophila seguyi | reverse complement strand
CTCATCTTTACCCCGTACTAAAATTTCAGATATTATAGCCTTTTACTTGTTTCCGGACAACCTCTAATACGAAAAAAGAAAGCGCTATGGTAGGCAGTTTGGTGCCTGGCGTAATAATTGGTGGTTTTCTTGGTGTTGTACTTGGAGCTGGTGTGTGTGTTGCAGTAAGTCTTTCTGGTGGTATGATACTAGGTGTAATGATAGCATCTTCTCTTGTTGCTAGTATAGCTATTGGACTGGCCATGTATTTTTTGAGTCAAGACTATGAACAGGCTAAAGCGATAGAAAAAACTATTAGCACTGTTAGCTCTGAAATATCTGTTGATGATACAACTGTCGCAAATGGTAAAAAGGGGCCACAACTTGCATAGAAAAAGCTATAGTATTTTTCAAACTAAATAATAAACCTTGTAATTAGGATATTCTGGATTCCAGCGTCACGCGCTGGAATGACAACTGTGTTTTTGTTTTTTTGTCATCAAATACTCCTACTCTTTATATCATCCAAGTGTCCTGACTACTTGGATCCAAGAAATTTAATTGTTTTAAATTTTCCCCTCTATACACCTATTTAAAATTTATGTTATTCACATGTGCAATATAATCTATAATAACGTTTATCAATACAATATATTAAAAAATATTATGAGCTTCGTAAAAGAAAAAAATACCCCTGTGATGGAGCAGTATTTGAACCTGAAAGCTCAATACAAAGATCATCTGCTATTTTATAGGCTAGGAGATTTTTATGAATTGTTTTTCGATGATGCTATTAAAGCTGCGAAATTGCTGAATATAGTGCTCACTAAGAGAGGTAATTCGTGTGGGCAAGAAATACCAATGTGTGGAGTGCCAGCACACAGTAGTGAATCTTACCTGCACAAGCTAATAGATTTAGGATTCAAAGTAGCAATCTGTGATCAATTAGAAACTGCTGATGAAGCAAAAAAGAGGGGCTATAAATCCATAGTAAAACGTGATGTAGTGCGAGTTGTAACTCCAGGTACAATTATAGAAGATTCACTACTGGAGGATAAAAGCAATAATTATCTCGCATCCATAGTTGAACAAAATGACGAATATGCTATTAGTTGGCTTGAATTATCGACGGGAAAATTTTTTCACACTTTAACGAGTTTGAAAGCTCTAGATAGTGATTTATTGCGTATATCACCAAGAGAATTATTAATTTCTGAAAAATTCACTGAGGATGAAAAAATTAGATCGATTTTAAAAAATTATAAAATATCAATTACGCAACACGCACAGAGCTTTTTTGAGTATAGTAAATCTCACAGAACATTATGCGAGTTTTATAAAATCAGGGAACTTGGGAGTATAGGAAATTTCAGCAAAGTAGAAATCATGGCGTGTGGTGCACTGCTTGAATATGTCAGAGTAACACAAAGGGGCTCTATTCCAAGGCTTGAATTCCCAAAAACCTATAAGCAACAAAATTTCATGCTTATTGATGCTTCAGCAAGGAGAAATCTTGAGTTGTTTTCAACTCAATTTGGTGAAAAGAAAGGTTCACTAATTTCAGTTATTGATCATACAGTTACAGCTTCTGGTGGACGCCTGCTCAAACAAATGCTCGCTTCACCCCTTGCTTGCTCCAAGGCAATCAATTTGAGGCTCAGCACCGCTCAATTTTTTGTAAATAATCATGATTCACGCAGAAAAATACGAGAGATATTATCTAACATTCCGGATATTGAAAGGTCTTTATCGCGCTTAATACTAGGGCGTGGTTCACCAAAGGATATGAACCTATTGAAAATAGGCCTAGGAAAGACTTTAGAATTGTCTGAGTTCTTATGTAAAATTGAATCAGGTGAAAATGGATCTCTCCCACAACAATATGTCATCCAAACTGAGATCCAGCCAGCGTCACGCGCTGGAATAACAGTAAAATCAGACGAGAGTGAACTAAGCACAATACATAAAAGCCTTGGCAATCATAAAGACCTATTTGAACTGTTAAATAGTGCTATACTCGATAATAACCTCAGTTCCGTGAAAGAAGGAGGATTTATTCACTCAAAATACAACTCAGAATTATCTGAGTTATCTTATATATTGAACAACAGTAACAAGTTGGTAACTAAGCTCCGTGAATCTTATCGCGATCTTACTGGCATTGCCGCACTCAAAATATTACACAACAACATACTTGGTTATTACGTTGAAGTGTCGGCAAATCACAAAATAACTTCGGATATATTTATTCATAGGCAAAGCTTAGCAAATAGCATGCGCTACACTACTAATGAATTGAAAGAACTAGAAAATAAAATTCTTACGGCACGTGATGCTGCAATCGGCTTAGAAATGAAAATTTTTAGTGAACTGTGTAGTGAAGTCGCTAAAGAATCTGAAAAAATTGCTCTTGCTGCAAATGCTTTGGCAAAACTTGATATTAGAACCGCATTTGCAGAGCTTGCAGTGCAAAATAATTACGTAAAACCCATTATTGATGACAGCAAAGAGTTCAATATCTGTAGCGGAAGACATCCAGTGGTTGAAGTTAACGATAAATTCATTGCAAATAGCATCAATTTAGCTGGTATACATCTAATTACTGGTCCTAATATGGCTGGAAAAAGCACTTTCTTGAGGCAAAACGCTCTCATTGCAATTTTAGCTCACATGGGGTCATTTGTGCCAGCAGAGAGTGCACATATTGGAGTGATTGACAAGATATTCAGCAGGGTTGGCGCAACGGATAATATAACAGCTGGTTATTCTACCTTCATGGTAGAGATGATCGAAACAGCAACGATAGTAAATCAGGCAACGGACCGTTCCTTGGTGATACTTGATGAAATTGGTAGGGGCACAGGGGTGTATGATGGATTATCTATTGCACAGGCGGTGATTGAACATATTCACAATGTAAATAAGTGCCGCGCCATTTTTGCAACTCATTATCATGAATTAACTAAAGTAAGCAAATACTTGAAGAACGTGAAATGTTTTTGTGTAAAAATAAGAGAGTGGAACGGAGAGGTTATTTTTCTACATGAAGTAATTGAAGGCATTGCAGATGAGTCATATGGAATACATGTAGCAAAACTTGCTGGTTTTCCTGATTCTGTTTTAAATAGAGCAAGTGAAGTGTTTGAGGAGCTGAAGGCTTGAATCATTATTATAAGTGAAGAATTACCTATACAATCGTGGTAGTAGCTATAGAAACGAAAAACTTACTTGACACCCTTCGCCAGCTCCCTTACCACGATAGTGAAGCTATTGTATTTGCTTTCGCCAATCTGCAGATTAAAAGGTAAGGATTACTTAATGTATCGGCGTCTTATNNNNAATTTTTTGCAGTATATAGATACTGTATGTCTTTACAAAACTTCATCTACATCTAGATTTTTATCTAAATAAGCTGAACGTGCTTATAAAGCGTTACAAGACATCAAAAAATGCCAATACTCGACAGAGATAGTAAAAGACTAGCTAACTC
>NZ_JAPQLM010000187.1:0-12308 GCF_028981765.1 Wolbachia endosymbiont of Drosophila seguyi | reverse complement strand
TTCTTAAACATTTGCAGCGTAAGTTAGTTGCAATTAAAAGCAGCTTAATCTTGCTTGTCAAGCGTTTAAAACATAAAAAACGCCAATATTTTAAAGCGGATAATAACCCCAGGGCTTCTTTTGCCTTTTTTTTCGTTTGGTAAATTTCTTAATGTTTATAGCTAAACGACAATCGTCATCCCGCAGCGGGATCTATGCTTTGAGATACCGCGAATAAATCGCGGTATGACGTAGAGCTCGCGTTAGCTACACTTTTATGCTTACCAACTCAGTATCCAATCAAAATCCTGGATTTCAGTGTCAAGCACTGAAATAACACCGAAAGGGCTACTGCTGTCTTGGATGGAAACCAGTGTCAGCTACTTGAATCTGCCACGCAAATTGCCTGCAAATTGCAATGTTCGTACAGCTGTGCGTCATGCGCTGGAATGGCATCAAGGGGTAACTTTTTATTTAAACAATGATTGTAAAATGATTATAATAAGAGATCTATTGAAATTTTAAAGTTATTAAATATTGACGCTATATACTTAAGTGTTAAAATAGAATGAAAAGTTTTTAGGAGTTTATATGGCAGCAGGTGGGAAAGCAAAGACAGCTAGTAAAAATAACCCTACTCAGCGTAAGAAAGCTGAGCAAAAAATGTATAAAGATAAACCGGTAAAACCTGTTAGATATATAGATCGTGATTCGCGCATGAATTATATGTCTGCTCAATATGACAACGGCAATCTGGTTGAAGATGAGGTAAGCGGCAATCCTATAAAGTGGGAAGCTGTATAATAGTTGTGGTTAAAGTTACTATTAATTCTAAGGAATGTGAAGTAGAGCATGGGCTCACTATAATTCAAGCTTGTGAAGTCGTGGGCGTTGAAATTCCACGTTTTTGTTATCATGAGCGTTTAGCAATTGCTGGTAATTGCAGAATGTGTTTGGTTGAAGTGGAGGGTGGACCTCCAAAACCAGTAGCCTCTTGTGCAATGCCAGTTGCAGAAGGGATGGTTATTCACACTGATACCCCTAAGGTTAAAAAAGCACGTGAAGGTGTGCTTGAGTTTTTGCTAATTAACCACCCGCTTGATTGCCCAATTTGCGATCAGGGTGGTGAATGCGATTTGCAAGATATCACGATGGCTTATGGGAAAGGAACCAGCAGACTTGATGAGCATAAGAGGGCTGTGCCAAAAAAACACTTCGGACCACTGATTGAGACCGCGATGAATCGATGCATTCATTGCACTCGGTGTGTTAGATTTTTGTCTGATGTTGCAGGTACAAATGAACTTGGAGGAATCGGAAGGGGAGAAAATGTAGAGATTAGCACTTACATAAAAAGGCATATTAGTTCTGAATTATCCGGAAATATCATAGATCTCTGCCCGGTAGGAGCTTTAACTGCAAAGCCTTACTCCTTTACAGCGCGTCCATGGGAGCTATCACATTGTGAGACTATAGATGTGCTAGATGCTGTGGG
This sequence comes from Wolbachia endosymbiont of Drosophila seguyi, assembly GCF_028981765.1. Taxonomy (NCBI): domain Bacteria; kingdom Pseudomonadati; phylum Pseudomonadota; class Alphaproteobacteria; order Rickettsiales; family Anaplasmataceae; genus Wolbachia; species Wolbachia endosymbiont of Drosophila seguyi. Next base: position 10,834 of record NZ_JAPQLM010000187.1, on the reverse strand, counting down.
TAGCGCAATTAGAGTTGATTATCGTGGCCCGGAGGTTATGAGGATATTACCAAGGCTGAGCGAAGAGGTAAATGAAGAATGGATATCAGATAAAACCCGTTTTGCCTATGATGGACTAAAAGTTCAGCGTCTTGATCGACCTTATATAAAAAAAGATGGTAAATTAGCCCCAGTTGATTGGAATGAGGCATTAACTGTTGCTGCAAAGAAATTAAAGAATACAAAATCAAATAAAATAGCTGCAATTGCAGGTGATTTAGCAGATTGTGAGTCTATGCTTCTACTTAAAGAAATGATGCAGAAGCTCGGCTCGGGAAATATAGATTGCAGGCAGGATGGTGCAAAACTTATACCAAATAATCGTGGATCGTATGTGTTCAATACCACTATTGAAGGTATAGAGAATGCGGATTTGTGTCTGCTTATAAATACAAACCCAAGGATAGAAGCACCGATCATTAACGTAAGATTGAGAAAGAGATATTTACAGGGCAACTTTCCTGTTGCAAGTGTTGGTCCTAACATTGAATATTTGTATCATGTTGAGAAATTGGGCGATAATCCTGATATTTTGAGTGAAATAGCAAATGGAAATCATAAGTTCTGTAAGCTGCTGAGTGCTGCTCAGAGCCCTATGCTGATTATCGGTCAAGATGCATTAGTAAGAGACGATTCTGAATCAATTCTAATTCTAGCTGGCAAAATTGCAGAAGAATTTAACATGGTCAGAGATGACTGGAATGGCTTTAATGTGCTGCATAAAGCTGCAGCAAGAGTTGGTGGGCTAGATATTGGGTTTGTTCCTAAAAAAGGCGAAAGGGATATTAATCAAATATTGGAACATGCAGAAAGTGGTGAAATAGAAGTTGTTTATCTTCTTGGTGCAGATGAAATTGACACATCAAAATTAGAAAACACATTTGTAATTTATCAAGGTCATCACGGTGATAAGGGTGCACATGTGGCAGATGTTATCTTGCCTGGTGCTGCATATACAGAAAAATATGCAACTTATGTAAACACTGAAGGTCGAGTGCAAAGAACAAATTTAGCTGTATTTCCTCCAGGTGAAGCAAAGGAGGACTGGTTAATTATTAAAAATCTCTCGCAATATTTGGATCTCTCCTTACCATATGATAGTTTATTTGACGTGAGAAAAAAATTAGATACTATCGGTCCACAGTTTAGAAATGCTGATCAAGTGATAAAAAACACATGGGTGCCAATTAGCAATGGTAAAATAAATTTAAGTGATACACCTTTTACTTTAAAGGAGTGTAATTTTTATATGACGGATTCAATAAGTCGCGCTTCAAAAATAATGGCAGATTGTACTAAAGCTTTTTATGAACACACTAGTTAATATTTTATTTATTTTAGTACCGCTACTACTTTCAGTTGCATATTTGACATACTTTGAGCGTAAGGTCCTTGCTGCAATTCAACTAAGGCACGGCCCGAGTGTAGTTGGACCTTTTGGGCTATTGCAGCCATTTGCAGATGCTATTAAGCTACTGATTAAAGAGCCGATAATACCATTTAGAGCGAGCACCATACCGTTCATTATGGCTCCAATGCTTACCTTTATCTTGGCATTAATTGCCTGGGCAGTTATACCGTTTGGTGCTGAAGTAATTGTAGAAAATGGCCAGCAAGTAGTTATTCCTAAGGTTATAGCAAATATTAATGTTGGAGTGCTTTACGTGCTAGCTATATCGTCGCTGGGAGTATACGGCGTGATTATTGCAGGCTGGTCAAGCAACTCCAATTATGCATTCCTTGGCGCTATACGGTCGGCTGCTCAGATGATTTCATATGAAGTTTCAATAGGCTTAATAGTTGCTGCAGTCGTTATTACCACTGGAACATTAAATCTTGGAGAGATGGTGGTAGCGAAACACAATATGCCATTTTGGGTTGATTTGCTACTAATGCCTATAGGAATAATATTTTTTATTTCTTTGCTTGCAGAAACTAATCGTCACCCATTTGATTTACCAGAAGCTGAAGCAGAGCTTGTCTCTGGATATAACGTTGAATATTCATCCATGCCTTTTGCCCTCTTTTTTCTTGGAGAATATGCAAATATGATTCTAGCAAGTGCTATGATGACGATATTCTTTCTAGGAGGATGGTATCCGCCGCTGGAGTTCAGTTTACTTTACAAAATTCCAGGTTTAATTTGGTTCATTTTGAAAATAGTTATACTTTTGTTTATATTTATTTGGATTAGAGCAACAATACCTCGTTATCGATATGATCAGCTAATGCGCCTTGGTTGGAAAGTATTTCTACCAATATCGGTGCTTTGGGTGATACTCATTTCAGGGGTGTTGCTCTTTACTGGGAACTTGCCTGGATCCAATGTTTAATTTTCCAAATACAAGATTAAGACGCAGGCGCTCGAGCAAATGGGTTCGCAATTTAACAAGTGAAAATAGTTTATCAGTAAATGATCTGGTTCTTCCTCTGTTTGTTCATGACAGAGAAGAAACAACTGAACCAATTTCTGGCTTACCAGGCGTAAAATGTTATTCAATAGATGGATTAGTGTCTATAGTTAAGGAAGCTAAAGATTTAGGAATTAATGCTGTTGCAATTTTTCCTGTAGTTGATAGTAAACTAAAATCGGAAAACGCTGAAGAAGCATATAATTCTGACAACTTAATCTGCAGAGCAATTTGTGCTGTAAAATTAAAGGTACCTGAAATTGGTATTATTGCAGACGTTGCACTGGATCCATACACTATTCATGGCCATGACGGCATTTTAAAAGATAATCAGATGGATGTAGAAAACGATGAAACTATATCAGTACTGTGTAAGCAAGCACTTGCTTTAGCGAAGGCAGGATGTGATATAGTTGCTCCTTCTGATATGATGGATGGTAGAGTAGGAAGAATCAGAAAATCATTAGATGATAACAACTTTCAAGACGTATTAATATTATCTTATGCAGTGAAATACTGCTCTAGCTTCTATGCTCCATTCAGGCAAGTCGTTGGTTCATATGGGCTATCACATTCTATAGACAAAAGTGGTTATCAAATGGATTATAAAAATGCGCACGAAGCAATGTGCGAAATTGAAATGGATATAAATGAAGGTGCAGATTTTATTATGATTAAACCAGGTATGCCATATTTAGATATTATCAAAACAGCAAGTGATAAGTTTAATTTTCCGATTTTTGCTTACCAAGTAAGCGGTGAGTACGCAATGATAAAAGCTGCTGCAAATAATGGCTGGCTAGATTATGACAAGGTGATTTATGAATCTTTGATTGGTTTCAAACGTGCGGGTGCAAGTGCAATATTCACTTACGCTGCACTTGATATTGCAAAAAATTTAAGTGCATAAGCCCTATAAAATTATTAAATTTTTGGCGCACGTTCTTCTACTGTTGCTGCATATTACTTAAAGTTTTCCAATACATGTTTTAAGTTGTTGATAAGTCCGTTACAATACAGTATTATAAATAATATAAACCAAGTGTTACTTAGAACATGGGGATTTTTTTTAAATTTTTGGGAAAGATGCTAGGCAAGGTTTTTCCTGCTAAAACAGTAAGCTCTCTTTTAGGAATAGGATATTTACCAAGTTGGCAGAACTATTGGTCTTCTTTTTTAATATTATTTATTGTCGATGTTATATTAATTCTTACATATGGAGGCGAATACTTACTATATAAAATGCCAGACTCAGGAATAGTTGTAGCTGCTGTTTTTACAAAATTGGCAATAGTTATGTTAGTAATGCAATTAATTGGAATATTTATTTTTCATGCTCAAGACCCTTCAGCAAACAGTGGTGAAGAAATAGTAATACAAATAGCGTCAGGGCAAGTACTGACTCTAGCACTTTCAATGCCGGCAATGATGTCGATTTATTATGCTGTAAGTAAACTCTATGGGAATATATGTAAGCAGATGTTTCAATGCCCATTTTGGTTTAATGATTTTATGCACTTTTTCTTTTTTCTTATGATACCTTACGTATTTTTTAATGTCGTAGAAGTGATAAAACCATGGCCAATAAGTTCAATACAGCTCAGCTATAATAATGCAATGTCAATTACATTTGAGGGGATTTTTCACACATTTTATGCGGTGATTTTACTGTATTTAACAGCATTTATATTCTGCGATTTAACTATGCATGATGCAATTGTCCTAAATAAAAGCATAATTCAGTATGTGAGGGAAAGTTCAGCAGTTTTAGGTGATTATTTACATGATACTGTTAAAAAAATAGGTATTGAATAGTACTTATTTATTTATATATTTAGTATAAAAAGTGTACAATTTGTGTGAACTTACAAAGTATAATAAAAGAGTTACAAGATTTTTGGGCTAGTGAAGGATGTGTTATACTTCACCCATACACATCTGAAGTTGGTGCTGGCACATTACATCCTGCAACAATTATGTCTGCAATTGATACAAAACCGGCAAAAATTGCATATCTACAACCAGTAATTAGGCCAGCAGATGGACGCTATAGTGATAATCCTAATCGTTTGTATCAACATCACCAATATCAAGTTATAATAAAGCCATCTGGTAATAATTTACAAGACGTCTATTTAGATAGCTTAAAAGTTCTTGGCATATCTACAGAAAAATATGATATTAAGTTTGTTGAAGATGATTGGGAAAATCCGAGCGTTGGTGCATCAGGACTTGGATGGGAAGTTACATGCAATGGAATGGAAGTAACACAGCTTACTTATATACAGCAAGTTGGAGGGATTGACTGCAAGATGATTCCTGGTGAGGTGGCATATGGGTTGGAACGTTTAGCAATGTGCATACAAGGTGTAGATAATGTTTACGATATAATTTGGAACGATAACGGTGTAACTTACGGAGATGTTTTTAAACAAAGAGAATATGAATTTTCTTATCTAGCGTTAGATTATTATGATACTAAAGTGGTACAGCAGCAATTCAAAGATACGGAAAAATTGTGTAAGTTCCTTATTGAAAAGGAGCTGCCAATGGCAGCCTATGACCAATGTATTAAAACTAGTCACCTACTTAATCTGCTTGATGCAAGAGGTGTGCTTGGTGTGAATGAACGTACAGCTTATATTGGTAAAGTTAGAGAGCTAACAAAAAAATGTTGTGAATTGTACATGAGTAAATAGCGTATGTCGTTGCAGTTATTATTTGAGTGCCTTTCAGAAGAAATACCACCGAGAATGCAGAATGTAGTTGCAACTCAAGTTAAAAGCTGTATTGCCAATGTTTTTAACAAAAATAATGTAAAATTTACATCAATGGAGGTTTTTATAACGGCACGTCGCATTACCCTATTTGTCGACAACATAAATGCTTTGGAGCTAAAGGATTCCAATAACGAAGTTAAGGGACCAAACATTAACGCACCAAAAAGTGCTATCGAAGGTTTTTTAAGAAAATATCAGAAAAATGAAGAAGATTTGCTCGTTCGAAAAGTAAATAATGAGGATTTTTACTTCATTAAAAGAGAAAGCTGCTCATTTAACATCAGAGAATTCCTCAAAAATCAACTGGGGGAAATGCTCAAAAACTTTTCTTGGTTGAAGAGCATGAGATGGGGCGAAGGAAAAGAAAGGTGGGTTAGGCCAATCAAAAACATTTTATGCATTTTAAATGACGAAATAATACCTGTGTCTTTTGCAGGGATCACAGCATCTAACACAACATATGGCCATCGATTTCTCTCAAGTGGTACAGCGTTAACTGTTAAAGCACCTAAAGACTATTTTGAATTGCTAGAAAAAAACAGTGTAATTCTCCAAATGGACAAAAGAAAGCAATTTATACTAGATCAGATTAATAAATTCACAAAAGAGCAGAATTTACAACTTGAGAAAAATGATTATTTACTAAATGAATTGACAGGGCTTATAGAGTGGCCAATCGTACTGTTTGGTGAAGTGAATCAAGAAAAGTCATTTGGATTACCGAAGGAAGTAATACTTAGTATAGTTAATACACAACAAAAATACCTTGCTTTAAGTAATGGAAAGAGAATTTCACACTTTGTCACTGTTGTCAACGTCAACAATGGTGAAGTTGTTAAAGGGCACGAAAGAATATTAGAAGCACGTCTTGCTGATGCCCAATTTTTAATATCTCAAGATAAAAAGGAAAATCTAGATTATTATGTCAAAAAATTAGGTTCGATATTATTTCATGCTTCACTTGGCAGCGTGGGGGAAAAGGTGAAGCGTATTACGGCTCTGTCAAAGTATATAGCTATATTTATTCCACATGCTTCGCTGATAAAAGTTGAACGTGCTGCATATTTGGCAAAAGCTGATTTGGCAACATCGATAGTCAGAGAGTTTCCAGAATTACAAGGAGTAATGGGTGGATATTATGCTTCTTATTTTCAAGAAGATAAAGAAGTAGTGGAAGCTATAACTGAGCATTATAAGCCAATCGGGCCAGAGCAGGAGTGTCCTAAATCTCCTTCTGCAATTGCTGTGTCAATTGCAGACAAAGTGGATAGCTTAGTTGGTTTAATTGCAGCAGGTGAGAAAATCTCTGGTTCGTATGATCAATTTGGTTTGCGGAGAATGACAATTGGTATAATTAGGACAATACTTGAAAATAATTTGCATGTTCCAATTAGGCTAATGATAGACAAGTCAGTATCTTTATATTCAAGGCTTCTATTTAATAAAAATACAGCGTCAGTTGATAAGCCGAATAGAAAACAAATTTCAGAACTAGTATTTAGATTTTGCTTAGAAAGATTCAAGGTTATTTTAAAAAATAGAGATATAAGGCAAGATGTTGTAGATTCAATACTATATAAAATCGATATTAATGATCTGCTGACAGCAGAAAAGCGAACTGTTATATTGGATCGTTATCTTAGTACTCCAGAAGGTGAACAAATTCTAAGCACTTACAAAAGAGTCAGTAACATGATGAGCAAAGCAAGGAAAAGTGATGGCACTACTTATAGTGCATCTTACGGTAAGAGGTTTTTGATTGAAAGTGAAGAAATTGCGCTATCAAATTGTGCTATAACTGCTTGTAAAAACATAAAACAAGCGATAAAAAATAACCACTTTAATGTAGCACTTGATGAACTTGCTGGTTTTGCTCCGTTTATCAATCAGTTTATGGACAGTATAAAGATTAACTGTGATTCTGATAAGCTGAGAAGAAATAGATTATCTTTGCTTGAAAATGTAGTTTCCATCTTTCATTTAGTAGCAGATTTTAACCTCATACAGGTTAAACAATGGATAAATGCTCAGGCAATATAAAGAACAAATCAAATCATCTCCACAATCCTGTGGCGTGTATAAGATGGTTGGAGATAAGAATAAAGTTTTATATGTTGGAAAAGCAAAAAACTTAAAGTCAAGGTTATCCGACTACCTTCAATTCGAAAACCTTTCTGAACGAATTAGAGTTATGCTCTTACAGGTTATTAAGGTTGAAATATTCATCACTGAGAATGAAATCGAAGCACTGCTTCTTGAAGCACAGCTAATAAAATCATTGAAACCACTTTATAATATTGTGCTCAAGGATGGAAAATTTTATCCTTATATAACAATTTCCAAGCACGATTATCCAAGAATAGCAAAATATAGAGGCAAATTTAAGAAAAATGAGTTTCATTATTATGGTCCCTTTACATCTGCCGCTGCTGTTAAGCAAACTATATTGTCATTGCAAAAAGCTTTTCTCCTAAGAGTATGTTCAGATCAATACTTTTCCTCAACAAAAAGACCATGTATTGAATATCAAATTAAGCGCTGCTCAGCACCATGCATAAACAAAATCACAAAAGACGACTACTGCCAATCAGTAAAACAGGCACGAAATACATTGCTTGGAAGAAATAAGGAAGTGAAAGAACAGTTACTTTTCACAATGAGAAAGTGCAGCAGTGAAGAAAACTATGAGCTTGCTGCTATATATAGAGATCGGGTAAAGTTTCTTGAGCAAATTCAAATACAGCACACGGATTTTTCTTTTGAAAAAGATGCAGATTTCTTCAGTATTGTACGTGAAGAGGATCTAGCATGTATTAGTGTGTTATCGTTTAGAAATAAAGACAACTACGGCAGCACTCCTTACTTTGCCGAGAACTGTGGTGATCACTCAAATGATGAAATTTTATCCACCTTTTTGGTCAATTTTTATAATTCAGCTAACATACCTCCAATACAAATTTACGTTCCAGATTCTATTGTGGATAAGGAAATTATAGAACAAGCACTATATAAGGTTGCTCAAAAGCCAGTAAAAGTTCTGCATGCAAAGAATAAAAAAGAGCGTGATTTATTGAAATTTGTTTATGATAACTCTCAGCATAGCTTAGAGCAGAAGCTTATCGATTATAGAAATAACCTAGAAAAGCTTGAGGAGCTTAGCAAAATCTTCTTGTTACCAAACATTCCAAAGCGTATCGAGGTTTATGATAATAGCCATATTTCTGGAAGCCAGCAAATTGGGGTGATGATTGTTGCAGGGCAGGAGGGTTTTTTAGAGAGTGAGTACAGAAAATTTACTATAAAGGAAAAATTTTCAGGCGATGACTATAAAATGATGAGGGAAGTGCTAACCAGACGTTTCTCCGGCAATATAAAAGGCATAATACCTGATTTTTTACTGATTGATGGTGGACCAGGACATGTTTCCATAGTACAGAATGTACTGGAAGTATTGAACATAAACGTTCCTTTTGCTTGTATGGCAAAAGGTCCTGATCGTAACGCAGGAAATGAAAGATTTTATATGCTGGGCAGGGAAGAATTCAGTCTGGCAAATGACAGCAAAGTCATGCTTTACTTACAATCGCTGCGTAATGAAGCCCACCGTTTTGCGATAACTTCACATAGAAAAAAACGCGATAAACAGTTTATAGTTTCACAATTAAGCAAAATACCCGGCATTGGCAACAAAAGAAAAAAAGCGTTGATGTCTTATTTTGGTTCAGTGAAAAATATAAGCAAAGCTTCTCTGGCTGAAATTCAAAACGTACCTGGAATTAGTAAAGGTTTAGCAGAAGTCATTCTTAAATACGTGAATTATAAGAGAGGAGTACTGGAATGACACAAAACCCGTTTTATTATTAGGGAATTTATATCTTAAAACCGCAAAAAAAGGTGTGCGTATTTGTGAAAAAAAATCTCCATAAAATTTGTGAAGCAATGTGGTGGGACTAGTGCGATTTGAACGCACGACCTTCAGATTAGGAGTCCAACGCTCTATCCTGCTGAGCTATAGTCCCGTATTTCCTACCATTCATGTAAAGTTATAGCAAAAAATCCTTTCTTTTCTAGATTTCTTGCATAACCAATTTATGACGACAAAAAACATTTCTGTACTTCTTGAGTATAATGCTATTATATTTAATAACATGGTTTAAGTAAGATTAATGCTAGTTAACAATATTGGTTATTTCTATAACAATCAAAACGACTTTGCTTTAAGCAATATAAACATTAAAGTAAAGAAAGGAAATGTTGCATGTTTATTGGGGCATTCTGGCTGTGGCAAGTCAACAATTTTGAAATTAATTGCGGGGATAGAAAATCCAAAATCTGGAACTATTTTTATAAATGATAGGTTAGTTGCAAGTAATAAGGCATCAGTCGCTATAGAGCATAGAAATATCGGATTGATTTTTCAGCATTCTGCATTATTTCCTCATAAAACAGTAGTAGAAAATATAACCTTTGCTATCCGCAGCTCTTCCAAGAGAGAAAAGCACCTAATTGCATTGGAAATCTTGAAGTTACTCAATATAGAAAAATATGAAAATATGTACCCTAACGCCTTATCTGGAGGACAGCAACAATTAGTTGCAATAGCAAGAGTGATGGCACAAAACCCTGATGTTGTGTTGTTAGATGAACCATTTTCTAATTTAGATATACTGCTCAAGTGCCGAATAAGACAACATATATTGTCCCTTTTTAGAAGTAAAAATATCCCTGTGCTAATGGTAACTCATGACCCGCAAGAAGCATTGAAAGTTGCAGATTTTATCTACGTAATGAAAAATGGTAAAATTATTCAATCAGGAGTTTCTAGCGATATATACCATAAGCCTAAAGATGATACGCTAGCAAAGTTTTTTAGTGAGCTCTCTTCTACTCTACAGTTAAGCGAAAAGTTTCCACTTATTCGCTGCAAGAAAATAATCTAGTTTGGGATTGTTATAAAATAATTAAAAAACCTTGATTTATAATTAAATAAAGGTGATATAATCTATGTGTTACTTGACTTCAGTCAAGTTTTAATATTTAAAGGTCAATATTTTAAATGGAGGTGAAAATGAGTTTAGGACCATGGCAATTGTTTCTAGTCTTAATAATAATTTTAGTTCTGTTTGGTGCAGGCAGATTACCGCAAGTTATGGGTGATTTAGGAAAAGGCATCAAAAACCTTAAACAGGAGCTTAAGGACTCAGAAAAATTATCGTCTAATGAACCAGATCGTTAGCGTCCTCATACTTCGTGACATGCACCTTAGTGCATGTCATCTGTTTAAAAACTTAGTCAGGTTAAAGAATGAAAGAGATGAAGTGTTGGTATGAAATAAATAACAAATATTGAAATACAGCAACAACTATGTTAGCTTAAGAGGAATATTTTATTAAAGGATAATTGTGCAAAAAAGTGAGAAACTAACTAAAGATAAAAAACTAGCTTCTGATATTCTAAAAGAGGTTGCAGATACCAATAACAATGATAGCAATAAAGTAACTTTGTTTGACATTAAAACAGCTTTGCATGAACGCGGTTTTGGTATTTTAATAATCATCTTCTCCTTGCCGCTATCGGTGCCTATACCGGTTCCACCTGGTTATA
>NZ_JAPQLM010000186.1:7393-24143 GCF_028981765.1 Wolbachia endosymbiont of Drosophila seguyi | reverse complement strand
GTGGATTAATGACAAAAAACTTAATGTATTTGGCGTAAATCATGCTTAATTTTTTGCACTATGTGCACCTCATGTCTTTATAAAACTTTTAGGTTTCTACCTATACAAGCCGAAACACGCTTATAAAGTGTTTAAGACAGTAAAAGACGTCAAATAGACAAGGGAGAATTTGAATACTAGCTACCCTAGGGTTTCTTTGCCTTTTTTTTTATTTGGTAAATTTCTTAACATTTATAGCTAAACGACAACTGTCATTCCTGTAAAGGTCAAGTATCCCGCTACTTGTTAGCGGGATCTAGAGATACCGTGACGGTATGACGTAGGATTGCTGTCATTCTGCTACTTGTTAGCGGCTGAGATACCGCGAATGAATCGCGGTATGACGGTTCGCGGTGGCATGACGATAAGCTCGTCATCCCGCTACTTGTTAGCGGCTGAGATACCGCGAATGAATCGCGGTATGACGGTTAGCGGCGGCATGACGTAGGATTGCTGTCATTTCGCTACTTGTTAGCGGCTGAGATACCGCGAATAAATCGCGGTATGACGGTTAGCGGTGGCGTGACGATAAGCTCGTCATTCCGCTACGTGTTAGCGGCTAAGAGATATCGCGGTGGTATAGCTATAAATTGTTGATATCTTTTTTATATCACATTTTTAACTTACAATAGTTAGCCAGCGTTCCTTACATTAACCAAATCTTTCAAATTCTGCACTCACCACTACCTATAACTCACTTTCACGCAATATTGATCGTTCTTAAAAAGCAATCTAACATTTTTTATTCCTTGATTGCGAAGCTTTGATGCAGCTGATTTAGCAGCCTGAGCACTTTTAAAAAATGCAACATATCCCTTACTTTCTGCACTGTCTTGTTTCGGATGACGTTTCTGCATTTCTTTTTCATATTGCTTTCTGTAATGAGGAGTATTTTGTATCAATTGTTCTGACATCTTTCTTAGGTATTGAACTTTTACTTTTGCAAGCCCAGATTTATGAAATCCTAAGACTTGAGCTGCTTTTTCTGATAAGTCTATTATTCTGCCTTCAATAAAAGGCCCTCTATCGTTAACCCTTGTAACAAGCTTTCTTCCGTTTTCTAAATTAGTGACAAGAACAAAGCAGGGTAAGGGCAAAGTCTTATGCGCTGCAGAGATCAAGTGACGGTTAAACGCTTCACCATTTGCTGTAAGTGTGCCATGATCTTCTATTCCATACCACGATGCTATCCCTATCTCTTCATAGTGTTTACAGTTTTTTGGATAATAAGTTATACCATTTATTGTGTAGCTGCTGCCAATTTTATAATGACCTGCAGTGCAGTTAAACCTGTGGCTAAAACTGCAGCTACTTATCAAAACAAATATTAGACATAGAAAGGTTAGGTTTTTTATCATTGTATTCGGTAAGAGGGTTCGATACTATGAGGATTTTAAATTATACTATAATAAATTTAGTAATGAGTAAACATCTACTGCTAAATATTAACAAAACTCAAAAAGGAATAATACATATTATTGGTATAGGTGGAATCGGAATGAGTGCCATTGCTGAAATTCTTCACAATTCCAATTGCAAAGTTCAAGGCAGTGATGCACAATCAAACGACAATATAAATAAGTTACAAAAGCTAGGTATAGAGGTTTTTATTGGTCACAATGCTAATAATATAAGCCAAGCTCAAATAGTTGTACATTCTTCTGCAATAGAATCTGATAATGTGGAGTTAATTGCGGCAAAAAATAACAATAAAACCGTTTTGCATAGATCAGACATACTTGCTGAAATTATGAAAGGTAAATATGTGATAGCGGTTTCAGGTTCAAGCGGAAAGACAACAACAACCGCTATGATTGCTTCCATTTTTGATCATTCTGGCATTGATGCGACTGTAACTGTAGGAGGGATATTAAATTCCTATAAGAGCAACTTCAAACTTGGAGGGAGTGACACTTTTCTGATCGAGGCTGATGAGTCTGATGGAACTATGCTAAAAATCCCTGCAAAGATTGCTGTCATAACAAGTATCAACAATGACCACATAGATTATTACGGCACATTTGATAATATCAAAAATGCATTTTCCCAATTCGTGAATAATGCAGGTTCTGCAGTTTTACCTGATTCTGTAGACATCGATTATGATGCGGGTAATTCTATAACGTTTGGGTTTGAGAATGGTAGCATAAGAGCCAGCAACATTAAACAGCATGCTAACAGCATAGAATTTGATGTGTTGAACAACTGGATTCCAGCATTACGTGCTGGAATGACAAAAGGAAAGTGTACAGAGATGTCATCCCAGTGCGTGACACTGGGATCCAGCCCTTTAAAAAACATAGTACTATCAAATGCAATTGGAATTCACAAAGTAAGCAACGCCCTAGCTGCAATATCAGTTGCGATAAAGCTCGGAATTAGCGATGCAGATATTAAAAAAGGCCTTTTGGAATTTCAAGGAGTAGCAAGAAGATTCTCTTTGATTGCCGATATTAAAGGTGTTAAGTTAATTGAGGATTATGCCCATCATCCAAATGAAATATATGCAACTTTAACGGCTGCACGTTCGATTACTAAAGGAAAAGTAATAGGAATTATCGAACCACTTCGTTTTGCCCGCATTCGTAATTTTTTTGATGAATTCATACGCATTTTCATGATGTTTGATTATGTCATCCTCACTCCTGTTCATCCCCCAGAAGACAAGCCTATTCCTGGTTGTGGGATTGATGATATACAAAAAGCTTTAATCAGTAATGGATTTAATAACACAAAAATTATGAATGATGCTTTGCTCATTTCACATTTTATTAGTGATTCGACAAGTCCAAGTGATATAGTATTATTTATTGGTGCTGGTAGTAATATAGCTAAATTGGCAAAGGAAACTGCAGCACTTATTGCGGAAGTTAAGGTTTAATGTAATGAATAAGATAATCAATAACGTATTTGCAAGAGAAATTTTAGATAGCAGGGGTTACCCCACTATTGAGGTAGAAATTGAGCTCTGTGATGGTGCAATAGGCAGGGCATCTGTACCTTCTGGAGCTTCAACCGGTAAATTAGAAGCCTTGGAACTCAGGGACCAAGATGAGAAAAGGTATTGTGGTAAGGGAGTGCTGAAAGCTGTTCAAGCTGTAAATGGGATAATAGCAGATGAAATCATTGGAATGAATGCAGCGGACCAAAATGCAATTGATAAAGCATTAATTGAACTGGATGGAACAAAAAACAAATCAAAACTTGGAGCAAATGCAACTTTGGGTGTGTCTCTTGCAGTTGCAAAAGCAGCAGCAAACAGTTTCAAAATGCCGCTATATAGATATTTGGGAGGAAAGCAGACGAGTGTTATGCCGGTTCCACTCATTAACATAATTAATGGTGGAGTACATGCAGACAATAAGCTCGATTTCCAAGAATTCATGATTCTTCCGGTCGGTGCTGAGACTTTCAGCGAAGCGATTAGAATATCTGCGGAGGTATTCCACAACTTACGTAGCATTCTTAAGAAAAAAGGTTATAGCACAAATGTAGGGGATGAAGGTGGTTTTGCACCAAATATTGAAAGTACTGAAGAAGCACTTGATTTGATCATATACGCTATAGAATCAGCAGGTTATTCAGCGCAAAGTGATTTTGCACTAGGCCTTGATGTTGCTTCATCTACTTTTTATGAAGATGGAATTTACAAATTTGAACACAGAGATCTTACTTCAGAAGAGTTGACTGAATATTATTGTAATCTTGTGGAAAGATATCCAATAATTTCTATAGAAGATGCAATGAGTGAAGACGACTATGAAGGTTGGAAATTACTTACTGCAAAATTGGGGAGTAAAATTCAATTGGTTGGGGATGATTTGTTTGTTACAAATTGTGAACTGATATGCAAAGGAATAGAGGAAAAAATGGCAAATGCTGTACTGATCAAGCCAAATCAAATAGGGACGTTAACAGAAACTTTTGCTGCTATTGAAATGGCAAAATCAAATGGCTATAAAGCTGTTGTTTCTCATCGCTCAGGTGAAACAGAAGACACAACAATATCTCATATAGCAGTTGCGTCAAATTGCGGGCAAATAAAAACCGGGTCGCTATCGCGTTCTGATAGACTCGCGAAGTATAACGAGCTAATCAGAATAGAAAGCGCATTAGGAAAGGACGCTAAATATTATCGTGGGTTAGCATGGGTTTTATAGACGAAGTAAAATTGTGTTTAAAAGCTGGTGACGGTGGTGATGGCTGTGCAAGTTTTCGTCGAGAAAGGTTCGTTGAATTTGGTGGTCCAAATGGTGGTAATGGAGGAAAGGGTGGAAACATAGTTTTCATCAGCGACGCTAATCTCAACACTTTGCTTCATTTTCGTTATAGAAGACACATTAAAGCAGATAGTGGAAAAAATGGTGCAGGCAGGGATAGATCTGGCACAGCAGGGAAAGACGTTATACTTAAAGTTCCAGTCGGTGCACAAATAATTGATGAAGAAAGTGAAGAGATAATAGTAGACCTTGACAAGCCTGGTATGGAATTTCAAGTAGCACAGGGTGGAAAAGGTGGACTTGGAAATACTAATTTTAAATCTTCTACTAATAAGGCACCAAGACATTTTACTTACGGTCAGCCTGGCGAAGAAAAACATGTATTATTAAAACTAAAAGTTTTATCAGATGTTGGAATTATTGGCATGCCAAACGCAGGTAAATCAAAATTTTTGACTCGCTGCTCAAATTCCGATACAAAAGTAGGCGATTATCCATTTACCACCGTAAGACCTCATTTAGGCATGGTAAAAGTGGATGATAGCGAAGTTGTAATAGCAGATATTCCTGGAATAATTACTGATGCTCACCTTGGAGTTGGGCTCGGGCATAAATTTTTAAAGCACATAGAAAGGTGTCAAATTTTACTTCATTTAATCGATGTAACTCACGATGACGTTGTTTCGGCTTATAGTTGTATCCATAATGAATTGGAACTTTACAATAGTGATCTTGTTGAAAAAGAAGAGATTGTAGTATTAAACAAATGCGACTTATTGAGGGAAGCAGAAATTCTGGAAAAGAAGAATCACCTAGCTAATTATCTCAATAAAGAAGTGCTGTGCTTATCAATTAATGGTGATTTACAGCCTATTTTAAGATTATTAAGTGAAAAATTGAAAAAGAGTAATTCTAAGGAAATCGATGTATATGATCCTTTTAAAGCGTAAATTTTCTATTTATGGATGTACAAGAATGGTAGCGTGCAACCAGAACTAAGCGTACAGCTGTGCAAACATCGTGATTTGAGTCCACCAGAAGGGTGTCATCCCAGTGCCCAGACACTGGGATCCAGGAATTTTATTAAGTTGGTAAGCATAAAAGTAGCCGTTTTATGTTAAAATACAACGTTTTGATGATTATGAAAAGGCTGGATTCCAGACTGGAATGACACCATCATAAAGTGAATCAGTGTCAGCTACTTGCATCTACCATGCAAGTTAACTGAAAATTGCAATGTTCGTACACTTGACTACTTGGATCTAGTATGATTTAATTAACAAAGAAGTAGGCATGAAAAAATTATGTAGTGAACCAGTTTGCATAACACCAGGAGGAAAATATGGATAGAAAGACGAGAATAGAATCAGACAGCTTAGGGGAAGTAAAAGTACCAAGTGAACATTACTGGGGAGCACAGACTCAGCGTTCTTTAGAAAATTTTAAGATTGGCACAGAAAAAATGCCAGAGCCTCTGATTAAAGCATTAGCAATAGTAAAACTTGCAGCAGCGCGTGTTAATATGAAACATGGTGTTATAGATGATAGGGTAGGGGACGCAATTTGCACAGCCGCGAGGGAAGTAATAGATGGCAAATTTAATAATGAATTTCCGCTTGTTGTTTGGCAAACCGGATCCGGAACGCAGACTAATATGAATATGAATGAAGTAATCAGCAATCGTGCAATAGAGATTTTAGGTGGTAATTTGGGTAGTAAATCTCCAATACATCCAAATGATCATGTGAATTATGGTCAGTCGTCAAATGACACCTTTCCAACAGCAATGCATATAGCAGCAGCAGAGCAAATAAACTGCTTGCTTATTCCAAATCTTGAAAAATTGCATAAGGTGCTGGATAATAAGGTTCAGGAATTTAAAGATATAATAAAAGTAGGACGTACTCATCTGCAAGATGCAACGCCCCTAACACTAGGACAGGAGTTTTCTGGCTATGCAGCCCAGATTAAAAAGGGGATAGAGAGAGTAAAATCAACTTTAAGTGGTATATACGAGCTTGCACAAGGTGGCACTGCGGTTGGCACGGGACTCAATACTAAAAAGGGTTTTGCTGAAGATTTTGCAAAGCAAGTTGCAGGAATTACTAACCTTCCATTTACTTCAGCAGGCAATAAATTTGAAGCGCTAGCAGCAAATGATGCTTTAGTTGAGCTCAGTGGAACACTCAATACAGTAGCAGTCAGTTTAATGAAAATTGCAAATGATATAAGGTTGCTTGGTTCTGGTCCAAGATGCGGAATTGGGGAAATAATGTTACCGGAAAATGAGCCTGGTTCTTCAATTATGCCAGGTAAAGTGAATCCAACTCAGTGTGAAGCGGTGACTATGGTATGCACTCAAGTTATGGGAAATCATGTTGCTGTAACCATTAGTGGTTCAAACGGTCATTTTGAATTGAATGTGTTTAAGCCAGTGATAATTTACAATGTTTTGCAGTCTATAAGACTTTTAGCTGACGCAAGTTTAAATTTTACAGAAAAATGTGTAGTTGGTATTAAAGCAAATGAAGAGAGGATAAAAGATTTACTGAATCAGTCGTTGATGTTGGTCACTATATTAAATACGCATATAGGGTACGACAATGCAGCAAAAATAGCGAAGCTTGCTTATAAAGAAAATATCACTCTAAAAGAAGCAGCAGCAAAACTTCAACTGCTCACTGAGGAAGAGTTTGAAAGGATAGTGAAACCAGAAGAAATGGTAAATTATTTGTAACCGCTCACACTTAATTCTTCAATCTCACTAATAGAAAGGCCAGTAAACTTGACAATAGTGTTAACATCAACATTATTATCTTGCTTTGTCTACCTTATTTTGCCGCTCCCCTGAACGGATACGGTTTAAGACATAAGATCCTTTTTCATAGCTATACTACGTTATCCAGCGTCTGGGCACTGGTTTCTTGGTACTTATTCCGCAATAATTTTTTTTTCCTTCAATAAACTTTGCAGTTCGCCTTTTTCGTACATCTCGCGAGTGATGTCGCAACCACCAATAAACTCTTCCTTTATATATAATTGTGGAATTGTTGGCCAATCAGAAAACTTTTTTATAGATTCACGTATTTCATCATTCTCCAACACGTTAATATACTTAAACTTCACGTTCAATTTTTTTAGGATTGACACGACGAGTCCAGAGAATCCGCATTGAGGAAAATCAGAAGTGCCTTTCATATACAATACCACATCATTTTCTGTTATATCTTTTTTTATTTGTTCAAAATTGCTCATAAATTCACCTTATTTTTAAGTATTAGTTTCCAGTTGCAAGGCGTGTATAGACTGACCTTCCAGAGCTTTATATACCATTTTATGCTGTTCTATTTTTGTCTTTCCAAGAAAACACTTGGAGTTTATTTTTAAATGATAATGGTCATCATCTCCAGCAAGATCATGAATCTTTATATCAGCGTCGGGGAACGATTGTTTGATGATCCTCTCTAATTCGTGAATTGCAATAGTCATTGATTTGCTTTAAATTACAATACTTTCATTATAAATCTAAAACGATTGAGCGCAATAAAAAGTTGCTATCATAAAAAATAGAAGCATACTATAATAATGGAATGACAAATTATGCAGGGAGGCTTTGTGGTGGGCGAAAGATTTAAATTCACATATCTATTGGTTTTGCTAACTTTTTCATTTAGGTGCTTATCTTACGATGATAAAATAAATAACTTAGAGAATGTTTACATCAAAGCTAACTATTTTGGAGCATTCTTCAATGCAATAGGTTCTCTAGAAGGAAAAGAAGATGCAGGTGACAATATAACAGAGGGGGTTTTTAGTTTTAATAAGAAGGAGCGAATTGAAGCTGGATACAGTCCTAAATATGTTCCAGGGTTTGCCGGTAGTGCTGCAATAGGGTATTTATTCAAAAATATGAGAGTTGAGTTTGAAGGCTTATATTCTCAGACTAACTTATATGATGAAGATTATTCAGATAAGAAAAAAGCAAGATATATTGAACTTCGTCGTCACAATGATGCGTCTACTGGAGCGGAATGCAATTCACCTTGGAGAAGTGGAAAGGTTGATATTCACATTCAAGAAAATTGTAGTGTTGAAGCAGAGTTCAGAGCTGCATTTAAGATGAAAAATGAAGGTTTTAATAACTTAGCTGGAATGGTCAATGTATATCGTGATTTTAATATAGCAAAAATGCCATTCACCCCATATGTTGGTATTGGTGCAGGTGTAACTAGGGTTAAATTTCTAGGAAAAACCAGATATGCCTTGGCTTACCAAGCAAAACTTGGTATCAATCACCAACTTACAGCACAAACTCAAGCATTTGCTGGTTTACGCTATTTTGGTATCCTTGATAACCAATTTAAAGATATTGTACCAGGAATAAAGATACTAGCTGGTGAAGGATATATTCCTGCCGGTGGAG
The DNA here is from genome assembly GCF_028981765.1 of Wolbachia endosymbiont of Drosophila seguyi. NCBI lineage: Bacteria > Pseudomonadati > Pseudomonadota > Alphaproteobacteria > Rickettsiales > Anaplasmataceae > Wolbachia > Wolbachia endosymbiont of Drosophila seguyi. Next base: position 15,461 of record NZ_JAPQLM010000186.1, on the reverse strand, counting down.
GAAGTAAAGTTGATGAAACTGCACGTGTTGAATCAACAACTGCAACCATTACCAATAGGTTTGGCATATATGGCTTAGAGTTTGGGTTGGTTTATCACTTTTAACTTTATCCAATAAATTACATATGTGAAGATAGTAAATTCAGCGTGCTGAGAACATTAGAAAGACGAGATTTTAATTGATTTTCATATTTACTCCAATCTTGTATTGCCTTTCTTGCAACACCTGAATCAACTGCGGCTTTTGCAACAGCAGGAGCTACTATAGAAATTAATCTTGGGTCAAATGGAGTAGGTATTATATATTCACGTCCATAGCCCATTTTACGACCGCCATAGACTGCAGATATCTCACCTGGTACTGGCTCACGGGCAAGCTTTGCTATTGCATCTGCAGCTGCAATTTTCATTTCATCATTTATTGTTGTTGCATGTACATCAAGTGCCCCTCTAAATATATAAGGAAAACCCATTACGTTGTTGACTTGGTTGTTGTAATCTGACCTACCAGTTGCAATTATTGCATCTGGCCTCACAGATTTTGCAAACTCAGGCCTTACTTCTGGATCGGGATTGGCAAGAGCAAAAATAATCGGGTCTTTGCCCATACTCTTTAACATCTCTTCATTTAACACATCTTTTGCAGATAGTCCGATGAATACATCAGCGCCTTTTATTGTATCAAGTAGAGAACGTTCGGAAGTATCAATTGCATACTTTTCCTTCCACTCATTCATATCCTCGTTTCTACCTTTGTATATTACTCCTTGCTTATCACACAGCACTATATTTTTAGCGCCCATGGACTTTAGTATTTCTAAACATGCAATACCGGCTGCTCCAGCACCATTCATAATGATCTTAACGTCCTCTAATTTCTTTTCAACAATATCAAGAGCATTTTCTATGCCAGCTGCAACAACCACCGCAGTTCCATGCTGGTCATCATGGAACACTGGAATATCCATCAGTTCATTCAGGCGTTTCTCTATTATAAAACAATCGGGAGATCTTATATCTTCTAAATTTATCCCCCCCCAACTTGGCCCAAGATACCTTACTGCATTGATGAAATCTTCTATATTTTCTGTACCAACTTCTATATCAACTGCATCAATATCAGCAAAACGCTTAAATAAAACAGCTTTGCCTTCCATGACAGGTTTTGCAGCAAGAGGACCGATATTACCAAGTCCAAGCACTGCAGTGCCATTTGAAATGACAGCAACACAGTTGCTTTTTGCTGTATAATCATAAACAACCTCAGGATTTTTAGCTATTTCAAGGCACGGAGCTGCAACACCAGGGGAATAAGCAAGTGACAAATCATACTGGGTAGATAAAGGTTTTGTTGGCATGATTGAAATTTTACCAGGGTTACCACCTCTGCTGTGATACTTAAGCGCTTCTTGTTTTGTGGTACTATCTAAATCATCGTTCATCATTACATCCTTATATTTTAAGCTTGTATTTTTTAAGTATATGGAGTTTTTATAAATGTTCAATTGTAAACTATTAACTTGTGAACTCTGTTGTACTTCTGTATAAGTTTACCTATTACGTAAGATGATATTACATGCTTAAAAAAAACGTGCCTAATTTGCTTACAATTTCTCGTGCACTTGCAATACCAGCAATAATATTAAGTTTTTATATAGAAAATAAATATGCAGGCCTGATAACAATATCAATCTTTGTGTTTGCGTGCATTACGGATTTTTTTGATGGTTACCTGGCGCGTGCGTGGAAAGTCCAATCAAAGTTTGGCAAGCTATTTGATCCAATTGCTGACAAATTAATAGTGGTTTCAACGATAATTATGCTAGTTTATAAGCATAAGATAAATGATTTTACAATAGTACCATCGATTATCATCATCTGTCGGGAGATATTAGTCTCGGGTTTACGGGAGTTTCTGATAGCTACAAATGTTAGTCTACCTGTAAGCAAAGCTGGAAAAATTAAAACATTTTTGCAGATGGTTGCTGTAGTAGCGCTAATAATGAACGATTATTATATGATTCAATATACAGGTGCGATTTGTTTATGGGTTGCAGCTATTATAACTATGTGGTCAGGCTATAATTATATCCTAGCCGGCATCAAATAGATTGATTAAATCTCCTAGGAAATAGTTAATAGACAAGAGTAGTTAATATCTTAGTGATATTGACTCAGAAAGCAAAAAGGTGTATAATTGTATTAACTTACTACTAATTAGGTTAATATTATGAAAATACCTAGTGGCAAATTTTCTTCTACTAAAAAGGTTCCAGGAAAGAATAAGAAAAAAAGAGATTTTGAACCATTAGAAGAGTTTTTTTGGGATTTTTGGCCAACAGTTGATAAAGAAGTCAAAAGAGAAAGGCTAGAACAAGAACTATTAGCACTAAAAAAAAGAGAGCTATATAGAAAATGTGCATCATTGGCAACAATGGTCCCATTTACATTGCTGATGGCGATTGAACTGGAAAAAACATATAGCGATCAGGTATTACTTGGCGTGATAAGTGGCGCGCTAAGCCACACTATATTACCTTTTACAGTCTTATCTCTTATTTGTACGCTATATTTAATTTACAATAATAGGAAGATAGCACAAAAAGAACGAGAGTTGGAGATTATTGAAAATGGAGAGGAAGTAAAGGAAAAAGAGCACAATATTTCTGATATAGGTCAGTGTTTGATCTATATTGAGGCTATAACAACTGCACTGGTTATTGTAGGTATGATAATGGGTGAAACATCTTCACTTGAAGCAGCAGAGGATGCAATTTTATTTCTTGCCAATGCAATTGCTTTTCTTGCAACTCTTGTTTCTTATATTGATAAGCATGAAAAAAATAAGAAAAAGGAAACAGAAAAGTCTGATCTTGATGAGAAATCTAGCAAGAAAACTAGCAATATATCTGTAGCCGGATTGGCGCTTGCTGGTTCTTCTGTATTTTTAATAAGAAGGATAATGTTAATAGCATTAGCATCGTCCTTAAATCCTGCTGTTGGACCTACTTTAGGCTTGGTAGGTATTGCAATTTTTATGGCTGTACAGGTCTTAACTATACATTCCTACAGTAAGACGCTGAAAGATCCAAAAGTGGAAGGACGAGGTGAATCAAGAAATGCAGGTAGTTCTGACCGTAGTTATAAAGAAGAAGGACCGGCTATTGCCTAAGAAATTTATTTATTTAAGTAATATTTAGGTCTATACTTTATTTTGATCGAAAAAAATCTTATGTATAAGACTTTAATCACGTGCTTTATTTTCCTAATTTGCTCCTTTACACAATCGTATGCGGATGATCTTGAAAAAACTGAAACTGAACTATATGAAGAAGCAGTTGAACTTTTTGACCAGAAAAAATATAAACAAGCTATTAGGGCATTTCATAAGATAGAGGATTTGTATCCTTTTTCTTATTGGGCAATGAAAGCAAAATTATTATCTGGGGTCTCTCACTATAATATGGGTAACTATAGCAGTGCTGCAAGTGATATGGCTGATTATATATATGTTTATTCAAATGGTGAAGATTTACCATATGTATACTACTTAAGAGTATTATCTTATTACATGCAAATTAATAAAGTGCAACTTGGACAGCAAACTGCATATAAAACTTTAGAGCTAGCCACTGAGTACATTAATCTCTTTCCAGGCAGCGAATATGTAGACGAGATAAAGGAAAGAGCAAAATTAATCACAGAACATATATCAACAAAAGAGTATTCTATCGGTAAATTTTACCTGAGGCGTGGTGAATATTTAGCAGCAATTAAGCGTTTCCAGAATATGGCAAGCTATAAGGATTCTAAATATTTTTCTAAGTCTATTAACCATTTAATAGCAGCCCATTCAGCTCTTGGCCTTGACTTAGAAGCTGAGCAGTATGAAAGTATGTTATTAGCAGAAAACCTGCAAGATGCCAAGCCAGAGGCTTGAAAATTTGCTTTAGCTTTTTCTATGCTTTGATATATAATTAGGTTTTTAACTATTTGAATATGGCTGGTCATTCACAATTTTCAAATATAAAACATCGGAAAGGCGCTCAGGATGCAAAGCGCTCTCAAAAATTTACGAAGCTGATCAGAGAAATAACAGTTGCTGCAAAGCAAGGGCTGCCCGATCCCGAACTCAACCCGCGCCTTCGCTCTGCTATATTTGCTGCACGCGAGGAAAATCTACCAAAAGATAAAATAGAAACAGCAATAAAAAATGCAACTGGTAACGTTGCTGGAGAAAATTACGAGGAAATCCAATATGAAGGTCATGGGCCTTCTGGCACTGCACTCATTGTCCATGTTTTGACTAATAATCGCAACCGAACTGCTTCTGAGGTACGTTATATATTTTCTCGCAAGGGTGGAAACTTGGGAGAAACAGGAAGTGTTAGTTACCTTTTCGATCATGTAGGCTTAATCGTCTATAAAGCAGAGGGTGTGAATTTTGATGATTTATTCAGTCATGGAATCGAATTAGAAGTATTGAATGTTGAGGAAAATGACAAAGAAGGATTACACGTTATAACTTGTGAAATAAAAGATTTTGGTAAAGTACGCGATGCCTTTTATGCAAAATTCGGAGAACCAGAACTTGCTCGTCTTTCATGGCAGCCAAAAGATCTGATTGAAATTAGCGATAAAGAGTTGATTGATAAATTATCTGCATTGGTTGAAGAATTAGAAGATAATGATGATGTACAGTATGTGGAAGGTAATTTTACTTTTGTTGATGCTGTTTGAATGATGAAGCTGATTGTATTTATGCTGCTCTTTATCTTACCGTTATATACCGCTGAAACATCAACAGATCTTGCACAGCCATTCCAGCATGGAATCAGAAAAAAAAAAGCTACTTTGACGACAGAAAGTGATAGAAAGTTGTTATTCATATCCAGTACCATAAAATCTTCCTTTTTTGCCACGGAAGGGTTGGCGCCAAATACAGTGGTGAAATTGATCAACATATATAAAGATTTCGGTGTTGATTTTAAAAAAGACATTGTGCCGAAGAGTAAATTGGAGGTTCTTTTTGAGAGATTGCCTAATAATCAGAAGACTGAAGAAAAAATTTTATATGCTTCACTGATAATAAACAAGAAAGCTATTAGTTTATATCATTATAAATCGCAAGACGGCAAAGAAAGGTATTTTAATAAAGAAGGAATAAGCTTAAAAAATGGCGAAATTTTTGCAAATCCTTTAAATGGAGATTATCGCATATCCTCAAAATTTGGCAATAGAAAGCATCCTGTTCGCGGTAAAATTGCTTTTCACAAAGGAGTGGATTATGCAGCTAAACTTGGCACTCCCATATACGCTGCTGCAGAGGGTGTGATAGAATATATAGGAAAGAATGGTGGCTATGGAAATTACATCAAAATAAAACACAAAAATGAATATTCAACCTGTTACGCGCATATAAGTAGATTTAGTGGCGATATAAAGTTAGGCTCTAAAGTAAAGCAGGGGCAGGTCATCGCCTATGTTGGTAGCACTGGTGTTGCAACAGGCCCTCATTTACATTACGAAGTTATATATAACGGCAAACACATCGATCCGCTTACGATAGCACATAAAACTGAAGTAAAATTGCCTGATCATGAATTAAGAGAGTTTAAACTATTTGTAAATAAGATAAATAAAACGATCAACAGAGAGAGTTCAAGTGAAAAAGAAGTTTAAAGACAATATGGATAAGAATACGATAAACGATAGAAATTTGAGTCAAATTCGGGCTTTTCCTGTACTAATAGCGCTAGGATTAATTTTATCGCTGCTTTTTTTGGCATATGACAGCACAATTGCACTTGGAGTTGCTGCCGTTTCAATTTTGACTTTTCTTCAAGGATTTTTTATTAATGACCCTAATGAAGCAAGAGTGATAGAATTTTTTGGTCATTATATTGGAACTTATTTTAAGTCTGGAATATGTGTAACGCTTCCCTTTTCAAGCAAATATATAGTTTCCCTAAAATTTCAGAATATTAACACAGAAAAAATAAAAGTTAATGATGCAAATGGAAGTCCAATAGAGATTTCTGCAGTAATTGTTTGGAGAGTGAGCAGTCCTGCAAAGGCGTATTATAATGTTAACAACTATCACGAATTTGTTTTTGTACAAAGTGACTCGGTAATTAGAGAATTGGCGAGCAATTATCCGTATGACAGCGAGAGCAATGAGGAATCTTTACGTAAAAATTCTGATAAAATTTCAGATGAATTGCGGTCAATGTTACAACAAAGATTAGATATTGCAGGAATTGAGATTACAGAAGCAAGAATATCGCATTTGGCGTATTCGTCCGAGATTGCACAAGCAATGTTAAGGCGTCAACAAGCACATGCTATCACTTCGGCAAGAAGGCATATAGTGCAAAATGCAATAGGAATTGTCGAGGAAGTAATAGCTCATTTTGAAAAAAACAAAAGCTTACAATTAGATGGCAAGCAAAAGGTTCAATTGATAAATAATTTGTTGGTTGCCCTAATCTCTGAGCAAGATGCACAACCGACGATTAGTTTAGATAATAATTAGCATAGAAGCCGATTGGGTTTCATAAATGCAAGTCGCTATTAATTTCTTGATTAATAGACTAAATGATGTTATAAATTACACGCATTAGGGGTGCTCTAGAAAAGCTGAGAGTACATAAAGTACAACCCTTTGAACCTGATATTGTTAAAGCAAGCGTAGGAAAATGTATGTATATAAATATTGAAGAATGCTTCGGCTTCATTGCGTTAATTGCACCTCTAATTGGATTATCACCTCAAGTATATAAAGCATATATCACTAAAGTTACTCGTGATGTATCGATGTTAATGTTAGTAAACTATCTTATTTGTTCATTGTCTTGGATTGGCTATGGTCTTTACCAGAGCTCAATTTTTGTGGTGCTTAGCAATATTGCTGGATTAGTGATTAGCATAATATCAATTATTCAAAAATGTTACTACGATGCAAAACCTGCACCATGATCATGTGCTGCACTGCAGTACACAACAACAATATCGTTCTATTGTAGTGCTAAATGGAAAAATACCGAGCTCATCGTTTTTTAAACGAGATATACCTATTATTGCTGTAGATGGAGGAGCAAACAAGCTTCTATCAATTGGCGTAAAACCTGATCTTGTAGTAGGAGATTTGGATAGCGTAAATCTGGATTTACGTGCTAATTTGAATACGATATATCTACCTGATCAAGATTATTGCGACTTTTCTAAAGCAATGGCTCACTTAAAAACAGTAAAGTTATTGCCATCAATAGTAACGGGTATTACTGGAGGAGCAATTGATCACATACTACAGAATATTAACATTTTTCTAAGTACGGGCAGTATCTTTTACACACCTTCACCTCCCATGGTAGGTTACACTTTACAAAAAGGTATTACCCATTTTTTTTCTTTGCCAAAAAATACTAAAATATCTTTACTTGGTATACCGAGAGCTCAAATATCAACTAAAGGATTAAAATGGGAACTGCACCTTAGTAATCTTGCTTTTCCGGGAAAAAATTCTTGCTTTAATCGAAGTTTAGGCAATAAGGTATCCGTAGAAGTACACAGTGGTATATGTCTAGCAATGATTTATTTAGAGACAGTAGATGATGCTGCAAGACATCATGTGCGTCAAGTTAAGAAGTAAATAGACTTCTTGCATAACCCAAACTAAGTAGAAAAAAGGTATCATCCAAGTAGCTGACACTGGTTCCTTTATGACGTGTCATTCCAGTTTCAGCTACTTGAATGACAGCAGTCCTACGTCATACCGCCGCGGTATCTCTTAGCCGCTAACAAGCAGCGGGATGACGAATTGCTTAACCATCATCTACACCGTCATACCGCGATTCATTCGCGGTATCTCTTAGCCGCTAACAAGCAGCGGGATGACGAATTACTTAACCATCATTACACCGTCATACCGCGATTCATTCGCGGTATCTCTTAACATAGATCCCCTACTATACCTTAACATAGATCCCGCTAACACGTAGCGGGATGACGATTGTCGTTTAGCTATAAACATTAAGAAATTTACCAAACGAAAAAAAAGGCAAAAGAAG
>NZ_JAPQLM010000186.1:0-7343 GCF_028981765.1 Wolbachia endosymbiont of Drosophila seguyi | reverse complement strand
TAGCGGGATCTCTTGTTAGCGGCTGAGATACCGCGAATGAATCGCGGTATGACGGTTCGCGGCGGCATGAAGATAAGGTTTATACCTTGTCATCCCAGTGCTTGACACTGGGATCCAGCTTTCTTTATAAATTCACCAAAAGTGCTTCATTCTATAACGCAAAACCCATACTCACCAAATCCAATGCATTACTTGCAATTAAGTTTCCTGGATCCCAGTGTCTGGGCACTGGGATGACACCATCATAAAGGAATCAGTGTCAGCTACTTTCATGACACCATTCTTTTTCCTGGATCCAAGTAGTCGAGCTACTTGGATGACAGCTAGCCTGACAACCGTCATCCCGCTACCTGTTAGCGGGATCTATGCTAAGAGATACCGCGAATGAATCGCGGTATGACGGTTTGCAACGGTATGACGGTTCGCGGCGGCATAGTAATTCGTCATCCCGCTGCTTGTTAGCGGGATCTCTTGTTAGCGGCTAAGAGATACCGCGAATGAATCGCGGTATGACGGTGTAGACAATGGTTAAGTATCCCGCTGCTTGTTAGCGCCGCGGCGGTATGACGGTTCGTGGTGGTATGACGTAGAGTGCTTAGAAGCTGTTATTTTGCTATAAATGGCTGTAATGGCATCATCTATTTTATTGCTATCACAGCCTGTTTGTGCAAGTTCAGCATTCCCACCACAGTTCTTTTTAACTGCTATGGATATTAGTTCTTTTGCGCTAATCTTATTGATTAAGTCTTTACTTACTTTAATAATCAAGACTGTTTTATCTTTTTCTGTTGCCGTAAAAGCTATTACCGTTTTTGGTTTTTGTTGCTGCAAAACAAACTCTCTTATTACATTTGCTGGAATATCAGTGAAAGTGTGGCTTATAAAATTTATTCCATTTATTTCGGTGCTTTTTATATTCTCTGCACTCACAAGCTTTTTATATAGGTTTTTTATTTTGGTTTCGGATTTTTTGTGTTCTTGACTTAAAATACTTAATCTGCTTGTTATTTCACTCACTGGCGCTTTTACGAATTCTGCAACTTTTTTTAAGTTAATTTCATTATCACGTACATAATTGATTGCTTCCTGACCAGTTAAAGCTTCAATTCTCCTCACTCCAAAAGCAACAGAACTCTCTGTTACTATCTTAAACAAACCAATTTCTCCAGTATGTTCAACGTGTGTGCCACCACACAGTTCCCTTGAATCTCCAATCTTCACTACTCTTACTTGGTTGCCATATTTTTCACCGAATAACGCCATAGCTCCTTCGTCTATTGCCTGATTCATGCTTTGAATTTTTGTAGATGCGGAAAGATTTTCTCTGATTAGAGAGTTTACCATATCCTCTACCCAAAACAACTGATCTTGAGTCATTTGAGTGTTATGGCTGAAGTCGAATCTCAGTCTATCTGGTGCAACTAGGGAACCTTTTTGAGTGACATGATCACCTAGAATTTTTCTGAGTGTAAAGTGCAGAAGATGTGTAGCTGAATGATTTCTTCTTAAGGTTTGCCTTCTTTCCTTGTCAATGCTTGCTGCAACTGTGTTACCTTTACAAATTGAACCGAACTTAACTATGCATCTGTGCAAATATAGGTCATTAACCTTATTGGTATTCTCGACTATAATAATACTTCTATCAGATTTGATCAGACTGCCAGTATCTCCCACTTGTCCACCTGACTCGCCATAAAAAGGTGTTTTATCAAGTATAATGGTTATCTTTTCTCCCTCCTTTGCAGAATCAATTACTTCATTTTTAGAGGAAACTATAGCTAGTATTTTCGCATCACTTACTTCATTGAACTCATAACCAACAAATTTTGTTTTGCCAAATTTATTGATCAAATCAAACCATACTTGCTCAACAGATTTTTCACCAGATCCAGCCCATTTAGCACGTGCTCTCTCTTTTTGTTCTCCCATTGCATCATCAAAACCCTTCTGGTCAAAATTTATTTTTTTCTCTTTTAAAATATCAAGTGTAATATCCAAAGGAAATCCGTAGGTGTCATATAGCTTAAACGCTGATTCTCCAGGCAAAGTATCGCCCGATTTTAAATCTGTAGTGAATTTCTCCAGGAGATTGATACCTTTCATCAAAGTGTCTTTAAAGTTTTCTTCCTCTGATTTTAACGTCGTTTCTATTAAGCTTTTAGCTCTGACTAATTCAGCTCCCATATAAGCCGAACTCGTGCTATCTATCAACACTGGAAAAATACGATGGAGTAGGGAATCATTATATCCAAGCAGGTGAATATAACGTGTGGCTCTCCTAATTAATCTGCGTAATACGTAATTCCTGCCCTCATTTCCAGGAAGCACTCCTTCTGCGATGAGAAATGCAGCCGCGCGAAGATGATCTGCTATGATCTTATGCGCTATTTTATTTTCCGTTCTTCCACAGTACTCTTGTGATTTACTTATCAGAGCAGAAAATAGATCAATATCATAGTTATCATGGACGTTTTGCATAACAGCCGCTATTCTTTCAAGGCCCATTCCAGTATCGATGCATTTTTTTGGCAATTTGTGTAAATTACCTTCTTCATCTTTGTTAAACTCCATGAATACCAGATTCCAGATTTCAACAATTCTATCGCCCTCTTGTAAATTAGGACTCCCATGGTCATAAAAAATTTCAGAACATGGACCGCACGGACCAGTGCTTCCCATACTCCAAAAGTTATCATCCGTTGTAATTCTTATGATTTTATCACTTGAAAAGCCACTTATCTTACGCCAAATCTCGTACGCCTCATCATCAGTATGGTAGACGGTTATGGATAGTCTGTTTTTATCAAGAGATAACTCTTTAGTGATAAATTCCCACGCAAATTCTATCGCAGTTTCCTTAAAGTAATCACCGAAGCTAAAATTTCCGAGCATTTCAAAAAATGTGTGATGCCGAGTTGTATAGCCAACATTTTCCAGATCATTGTGTTTACCGCCTGCTCTTAGGCACTTTTGACTTGAGACAGCACGTTTCATTTCAGTTTTTTGAGCACCAGTAAAAATATTTTTAAACTGCACCATACCAGCATTTGTGAACATGAGCGTTGGGTCATGTTCTGGAATCAAAGGAGAAGAAGAAACCTGCTCGTGGTCATTATTTACAAAAAATTTTATAAATCTTTCTCTGATTTCGTTTAGCTTCATCGTTTTTATTGAGGTTATCTGTAAATAATAAGTTGTAATGGAAATAAAATCAATACCACTCTCTAGATCTCAGAACTTCTAGTGACATGCACCTTGTGGTAAGAAAAAATCAATATATTCACGATAAATTTACCTCATATCTGTGTTTTATATGTGGAAATCGGAATGGAAATTTATGTAGGCAAAGAAAAAAGAATAGCAAATGTGGTGACTCAACACTGGAATGACATAAAAGGATCAGACAGAGATTGGCCAGAAAGGCATGAAATAGACACTGCAGAAATAATGGAATCATGGCAGCATTGTTTTGTCATTGAAGTCAAGGATCAAGGTTATATTTGTGAAAATGCAGGAGAAAAGGCTGTTGAATTCTATGGTTTTGAGAAAAAGACGCGCATTGATAATAAGTATGCAATTGATGCACCATTTTTGCGACTATATAAAATAGATGCAGTTATTGATAAACTTGATACTGTAATAGAGAGTAAATGCCCGATCAATGAAGAGGAAGAAAGTGAAAGTGTTAAAATGAGGCAAGTATTGTTGCCACTTGGGAATAAAGAAGGTATAACACACATATTGGGCGTAATTACTTTTAAACTCCTTTAATATACAATTTTAATTTGATTCTTTAATAAAATTATTTATACTAATGCTTAATTACTATTAAAGAACTCAATAGTAGTGCTTGTAAATTTATTTGGAATATGAAGAAAATAAAATTAAAAACCAAATCTTCTGTGAAAAAGCGCTTTCACCTTACAGCTAAGGGTAAAGTTATTTCTACTCAGTCAGGCAAAAGGCATGGCATGGTAAAGAGAAGTAAATCTAATATTCGTAATCAGCGCGGTACAACGATTCTTGGTAAATCTGACTCGCGTATAGTTAAGCTTCATATGCCTTACGGTATTTAACAAAATGGAGGTAAAATAGAATGGCTCGGGTAAAACGTGGAGTCACTACTCACGCTCGTCATAAAAAAATATTGAAACTGGCAAAGGGTTATAGAGGGCGTGCAAAAAGCTGTTATAGAATTGCATTACAAAGAGTTGAAAAAGCACTGCAATATGCTTACAGAGACAGAAGAACCCGTAAACGTGATTTCCGTAGCTTATGGATAATACGTATTAATGCAGCAGCAAGAGAGCATGGGCTTACTTATGGTAGGTTTATGCATGGTCTTACACTTGCCGGCATTGATTTAAATAGAAAAATTCTTGCTGAGATGGCAGTTAATTATAAGGATGATTTTGCCAAATTAGTAGAAACTGTAAGTGGTAAATTAGCGGAGAATTCTTAAAGCAAAAACACCATGAGAATTATTTTCATGGGATCACCAGGATTTGCTGTTAATTCTCTGAGCTTGTTACTGAAATCAAAGAGCGAAGTGGTGGCAGTATACACCAAGGCTCCAAAACCTTCGGGGCGTGGACAGAAGCCAACGAAATCTCCAGTACATGTTATCGCTGAAGAAAGTAACATAGAGGTATGTACTCCTATCTCTCTAAAGTTCTCGGCAGAGCAAGAAAAATTTAGAAATTTCAAGCCAGACGTTGCGGTTGTTGCCGCGTATGGATTGATACTTCCAAGAGAAATTTTGAATATTCCTAAATATGGTTGTATTAATATTCATCCTTCATTACTACCAAGGTGGCGTGGTGCAGCCCCGATACAGCATACAATTTTAGCAGGAGATCAAGAAACCGGGGTTAGCATTATGCAATTGGATGAAGGATTAGATTCCGGCACTATTTTAAAACAGGAAAAATTTCTTATCGAAAAGAACGATAATTACAAGACATTGCATGATAAATTATCTAAGCTAGGCAGTGATTTACTGCTGAAAGTGCTAAACGAAATTGAAAAACAGCTTCCCTTAAAACAGAACGATAACGATGCATGTTACGCTGACAAAGTGGAAGACTATAAAATTTATGCAAGTGATGCTTGTGAAGTTGCTTGTAGAAAAGTTAAAGCGTTTTACCCAAAAGCATTCATTAAGATAGAAAATAAACGTATCAGGATACTTGATGCTGACTTTGAAGCTCTCGCTTCAGAACAAGGTAAGATTGTTAACGATAATATGCACATAAGTTTAAAAGGTGGCACTTTAATTCCTAAAGTTGTACAAATGGAAGGGAGAAATCCTTGCAGTATTGAAGATTTTATTCGTGGCTTGAAATCAAGCATGGTAAAAAAATTTATAGAATAGGCTGCTTTAAATTAGTGTAGAAATGTAATAGCTAAATTTCCTTTTCTTAGATATAATCTTAGAAAACTTTCCATATAAAAATGAAAATAAAAAGAGCTTTAATATCAGTATACGATAAAACGAATATAATTGATCTTGCATCGTTTTTAACGCAGCAACAAATAGAAATTCTTTCAACGGGCAATACTTATAAAGTGCTATCTAGTGCAGGAATAAAAACACAAGAGGTCTCAGATTACACACAATTTCCAGAGATACTGGGTGGTAGAGTAAAAACTTTACACCCTAAAATTCATGGAGGCATACTTTGCAATAGAGAAAAACACAAAACGGAAATACAAAATCTAGGTATTGAGCCAATAGAACTGCTTATAACTAACCTATACCCATTTTGGGAGACAGTAAGTAGCGGCTCAAATGAAGAGCAAATTATAGAACAAATTGATATCGGCGGAGTGGCGTTAATTAGAGCTGCAGCAAAAAACTTTCGTTTTACTTCAGTTATTTCTAGCATTCAAGACTATGAAGCACTGAAAGCTGAGATGATAGAAAATAACAATAAAACAACATTGGAATATAGAAAACACTTAGCAACCAAAGCATTTGCTCTCACTGCACACTACGATTCTAATATTCACAGTTGGTTTTTATCCCAGAGTAAAAATAATGAGTTACCAGAGTTTTTTGCTCTATACGGGCATAAAGTACAAGAACTCAGGTATGGTGAAAATCCCCATCAAAAAGCTGCATTTTATAGTAATCAATTTACAGAATATCCGTTGGAAAAACTACATGGAAAAGAGTTGAGTTATAATAATATAGTAGATATAGAATCCGCACTTAACATAACTTCTGAATTCGAAGAACCTGCAGCAGTGATAATCAAGCATAATAACCCATGTGGCGCTGCTATTGGTAATAATGCTTTGGAGGCATATGAAAAAGCTCTATCGTGCGATGAAGTAAGCAGTTTTGGTGGTATAGTTGCCTTAACCCGGGAGATAGATTTAAAGCTAGCAGAAAAATTAAACGAGATATTTTTGGAAGTAGTGATAGCACCATCGGTAAACAATGAGGCACTAAAAATTTTACAAAGAAAGAAAAATTTAAGAGTGATTATTCATAAATCTTTTCAACAAAATGTGAAATACCAAACTAAAAATGTTGTTGGTGGGTTTTTGGTGCAAGAAAATAATGACCACACAATAAAAGCAGAACAAGTAACAGAATGCACTGCAACAGACAAAGAAAAAAAAGATCTTATTTTTGCCTGGAAAATATGTAAGCATGTGAAATCCAACGCAATAGTTATAGCAAAAGATGGTTGTGCTATTGGCATCGGTGCAGGGCAAACAAGCAGAATAGATAGTGTGAACATTGCAGTGAAAAAAGCAGGTGAAAAATGTAAAGGTGCAGTGCTTGCTTCAGATGCATTTTTTCCATTCCCAGATAGCATAGTAGAAAGTGCAAAACATGAGATTACAGCTATAATTCAGCCCGGCGGCTCGCTGAAAGATCAAGATGTGATAAAAGCTGCAAATGAAAATAAAATTGCTATGTTTTTCACTGGCGTTCGCAGTTTTTTCCATTAGGCTTTGTGTCTTATCGTCATACCGCCACAAACCGTCATACCGCGATTCATTCGCGGTATCTCTCAACATAGATCCCGCTAGCGGGATGACAAATATACCGCCGCGGCGCTAACAAGAGATCCCGCTAACACGTAGCGGGATGACGAGCTTATCGTGCTGCCACGAACCGTCATGCCTCTGCGAACCGTCATACCGCGATTCATTCGCGGTATCTCAGCCGCTAACAAGCAGCGGGATGACGGTTGTCGTTTAGCTATAAATGTTTAAGAAATTTACTAAATGAAAAAAAAGGCAAAAGAAGCCCTGAGGTTATTATCCGCTTTAAAATATTGGCGTTTTTTATGTTTTAAACGCTTGACAAGCGAGATTCAGCCGCT
>NZ_JAPQLM010000185.1:0-3848 GCF_028981765.1 Wolbachia endosymbiont of Drosophila seguyi | reverse complement strand
CTCAAGTAGAATATAATTAAAGTTTTGAATGGGAAAAATTAGGCTCTATGTTGAAGAAGCTTTATCACAAGGCGTGAGTTTAGCACTTAATCCACAACAAAGTCACTATATTTGCAATGTAATGCGGCTTAAGAAGTATGATAATCTCTCTCTTTTTAATGGAAAAGATGGAGAATGGTTAGGAGAAGTAGTTAATATATCGCGTAAATTGACAGAAGTTACACCCAAAGAATGCACTAAACAACAGCAATATGAGGAAAATTTATACCTGTATTGTGCCATGGTAAAAAGTGCTGCTTTGAACAACATAGTAAGACAGGCAACTGAAATGGGAGTAATCTGCATTCAATTTATTTCAACGGAACGTACAGTGGTAAAAAATATTAACCTAAGTAGAGCAAAATTACAAGCAATCGAAGCAGCGGAACAATCAGGTAGGATAAGTATACCAGAGATTTTGCCTCCTATTAACTTTTGTGAGTTACCTGATTCCCAGAGTAAAAATTTTGTTTTGTGTGATGAAACAGGTAAAGCTGACAAAGTGCTGAAAGGCAAAAAAAATGTTGCTATTATTGTTGGCCCTGAAGGTGGTTTTTCATCTTATGAACTTGATCTTGCCGATAAGTTTTGTCAAAAATTGAGTCTAGGAAAAAGAATTTTAAGGGTCGATACTGCTGTAGTTGCTGCACTCACTTTCACCAATTGGTGTAGCTAGATTTTTAAATATGACTAAGGTTTGGGTCATAAAGAAATCTGGTTCAGTGTTGCGCGCACAAAAACCCTGTAGACTTTCTACGAAGCAGTCTGTTGTTAAAGAGGAGCTAATAAAAAACATATTCTAAGATAATATTAAATCTCATATTATATTTTTTCTAAAGAAAACAAATGAATCTTGCATTTTGCCTGAGTTATTGATACTCTGAGTAAAGAAGTCGGGGCGTAGCGCAGCCTGGTAGCGCATTTGGTTTGGGACCAAAGGGTCGGGAGTTCAAATCTCTCCGCCCCGATGTTAGTATAATTGTGAGAACGCTGTAACATAAGAGCAATCTCCATCAGTAAGCAAGTAGCTGACACTGGAATGACATTATTTACCATGTAAATTATGGCATATTACATTTTAACGCTCAAGTTTATAAAATAATTGACAATGTTAATTTTCTAATTTATAAATAGATTTTGAAATGATTACCGAAGGAGGTATAGAGTTTGATAGAAGTATCAGTCCATTATGGTGATGTAGACAGAGCTCTTCCAGTATTGAAAAAAACAATTCAAAAGGAAGGAAGAGGGTTGAAAATGAAAAAACAATATCATGAAAAAAAATCAGAAAAAAGAGCTAAAAAGAAAGCTGAAGCTAAAAAAAAGAGGTACCAACAAGAGTGCAGAAGGCAACGTTATGGTTGGTAGTTTGTACTCAAGTTAATAGTTTATCATTGGTTATTTTATGAATATTCACGAATATCAAGCGAAAGAAGTTTTGCATAAATTTAATGTCCCAGTGCCAAAAGGTTTTGTCGCTACATCTGCAGAAGAAGTAAAGACTCAAGTAAGTCAATTAAAATCTGACGTGTTTGTAGTTAAAGCTCAAATTCATGCAGGTGGTAGGGGTAAAGCCGGTGGCGTAAAGCTAGCAAAGTCAGTTGAAGAAGCTCAACAGTTTGTAAAGGACATGATTGGTATGACTTTAGTTACTCATCAAACAGGGCCAAGCGGGCAGCAAGTAAGAAAAGTGTACGTTGAAGAAGGCTCAAGCATTAAGAAAGAGTATTATTTAAGCCTGGTAATCGACCCGAAGCTCAGTAGGCCAATATTCATATTTTCCTCAGAAGGTGGAATGGACATCGAAGAAGTGGCAAAAAATTCTCCTGCAAAAATTGTGAAATTTGATATTGATCCTGCTACAAGTTTTGATAGCAGCAAGTTAAGCAGCAGTTTTCATTTGAGTCCAGAACAAATAGAAAAGATATCGAACATTGCAAAAAAAATATATGATGCGTTTATTGCAACTGATGCGAGCCAAATTGAAATTAATCCACTGGTTGAAACAAATTCTGGAGATTTTATTGCGCTCGATGCAAAAATTAGTTTCGATGATAATGCTTTATATCGTCACCCAGAAATTATGGAACTTCGTGATTATGATGAGGAAGTGAAAGAAGAGATAGAGGCTTCAAAGTATGGGCTCAGTTACATCAAAATGGATGGCAGTATTGGTTGCATGGTAAATGGTGCAGGTCTTGCTATGGCAACAATGGATATAATAAAATACTACGGAGCAGAGCCTGCTAACTTTTTGGATGTTGGTGGTGGAGCGAGTAAAGAAACTGTAACTGAAGCATTTAAAATCATATTGTCTGATAGCAACGTAAAAGGAATTCTGGTTAACATATTTGGTGGTATAATGCGTTGCGATATTATCGCAAGTGGAATTGTTGCGGCTGCAAAAGAAATGAGCATTAAAGTTCCTCTAGTGGTTAGATTATCAGGTACTAATTTTGAAGAAGGAAAAAAAATTTTAGAAGAGTCAGGATTAAATATTATTGCTGCAGATGAGCTAGATGAAGCTGCGCAAAAGATAGTAAAAGAGGTAAAATAAAGCATGTCCGTTTTAGTAAACAAAGATACAAGATTAATATGCCAGGGTTTTACTGGCGCACAAGGCACATTTCATTCAGAGCAAGCAATTGATTACGGAACGAAAATGGTGGGAGGTGTAACTCCTGGAAAGGGTGGGAGCACTCACCTTAATTTACCGGTTTTTAATACTGTAGCAGAAGCCAAAGAAAAAACCGGTGCAAATGCTACAGTTATATATGTACCTGCTAAATTTGCTGCTGCTGCAATACTTGAAGCAATAGATGCAAAAATAGAATTGATAATTTGTATTACAGAGGGCATTCCTATACTTGATATGGTGAAAGTTAAGCGTGCGCTTATCGGCTCAAAAAGTCGATTGATTGGTCCCAACTGCCCGGGAATTATTACCCCTGAAGAATGCAAAATAGGAATTATGCCTGGCCATATCCATAAGCGTGGACACATAGGAATTATGTCTCGCTCCGGAACTTTAACTTACGAGGCAGTAGCACAAACAACCGCTGTTGGTCTTGGTCAATCCACGTGTATCGGAATTGGGGGGGATCCAGTTCATGGTATAACATTTGTCGACTGTATGGAGCTCTTTTTAAAAGATAACGATACTCATGGTATTGTAGTTATTGGTGAAATAGGTGGAAACGAAGAAGAAGATGTAT
The DNA here is from genome assembly GCF_028981765.1 of Wolbachia endosymbiont of Drosophila seguyi. Classification (NCBI taxonomy): domain Bacteria; kingdom Pseudomonadati; phylum Pseudomonadota; class Alphaproteobacteria; order Rickettsiales; family Anaplasmataceae; genus Wolbachia; species Wolbachia endosymbiont of Drosophila seguyi. The sequence goes on along the minus strand of NZ_JAPQLM010000185.1, from coordinate 594 downwards.
CACATTTTGTGAAAACAGAAAAAACTAAAAAGCCAATCGTTGGTTTTGTAGCAGGCCAAACGGCACCTCCAGGAAGACGTATGGGACACGCTGGAGCAATCATCTCTTCCAGCGGTGGAAGTGCTGGTGCAAAACTAGAAGTTATGCGGAGCGCTGGAATTGCAATTGCTGAAACCCCTGCAGTAATTGGTAAGAAGGTATTGGAAGTAATGCATCACTAGAATTAGGGTCACAAAAACCCTATATCACCGGTCATGAATACGTTATTTGCCCATTCGATTAATAACTTGCCTCCTGGTAAATTTACTGAAGTCTGTTGGGCAACCAGATATCCACGTAGTGTGGATGCAACAAGTGCTGCACAGGCTGCACTACCGCATGATGCAGTAATGCCTGTACCTCTTTCCCAAACTCTTAAAGCTATTTCTCCAGACTTTTCAACTTGTGCAATACTAACATTAATTTTCCGAGGAAATAATGCGTGATTTTCTAGCTTTGGTCCTAAATTTCGCAATGGTATTTCACTTATGTTATCAACAAAAAAAACTATGTGAGGATTGCCAATATTTACTGCAACAGGATCTTTTAGCATTT
>NZ_JAPQLM010000184.1:0-9353 GCF_028981765.1 Wolbachia endosymbiont of Drosophila seguyi | reverse complement strand
TTTCTTGCTGTTTAATCTGCACAGATGAAGATAACTGAATACCTTCAGTTTCATGATAAGGGGGCTGGCGAAGGGTGTCAAGCAAGTTTTTTCGTTTCTATTTCCAATAAAAGTTTGTTATATGGTTATGCAAGAAGTCTATTATAAATGAAATGAATGTGAAAAATATCTTGTTAGCACTTTTAGTACAAATGATATTCAGTTTGCCGCTATTTGCAGCTGATCCTGTTTTGCTCAACTGCATTAAAACTCCGGAAATATATGACCTTGATGCAAGGCCAAAAAATTTTAGCTCTTCAAACAATTTAAGAAGGAAACCTGGTTCTCCAAATAGTGCAATAGGGGAATTAATGCACATAGTGGGTAGAATTACTGATATAAACTGCTTACCAATACAAAATGCTGTAGTTTCTATATGGCACGCGAATTCACGCGGCGTGAACCATTACGATAAGAATATAGAGGATGATCTGAATTTTGCTGGATCAGGAAGGTTTGTAGTGAATAATCTTGGCTATTATAATTTTATTACGATAGCACCTGGTAAAATTGGTGATAGAGCTCCACATATCAACTTTCTAGTTCAACATCCGGATTTTCCAGAATTCACAACGCAAATGTTTTTTGCTGACCATAATTGCGATAATTGCGCTGATCCTGTTCTTGAAGATTTTGTTAGTAATGGGCTTGCAAGCCTTCTCATAACACCATTTACTTACAGTGATCAGGTCATAAAAACCTATACGTTTAACATTACCTTGGGCGGATATAATAAGTTCTCTAATAAAAGATAAAAAACCTTGCATGTAAGGGAGTCCATAGTAAACTTAAGTGTTATTGTACTTAGGATGTATATGAAAAATATCTTACTGATGTTTTTGCTATGTTTTATGTACAGTTTACAATTATTTGCAACGGAGATACCAGCAATGAAAATAACAATTTCTAAAATTTCGCCCGATTTTAAAACAATAGTAATGGGTTTATTTGAAGACAACGAAACCGTAAATGATGGCGGAGTTTTGCAAGGAAAACAGGTCATAGATAATATAAAGCAATTTAGCGATTTCAATGGAAGTTTTGGTGAATTTTTCTCTACTGCTTTGCCAGAAGAAAAAAATGTTATAGTTGTTGGACTGGGTAAGAAGGATGAATGGAATGAAAATAAAGAATTAAATATTGGTGGTAAAATATATTGTGAGCTAAGCAGATTAAAAATTAAAAAAGCAGCGGTTTTAATCGAAGGTAGTGCAGCAAATGTTGCATATGGTGCGTTTCTGCGTAGTTTTAAGTTTGATAAGTATAAAACTAAAAAGGATGAGAAAATTACAGAGGTAGAGGAGATTACCGTATTAGTAAAAGATGAACAATTAAGTAATGCTGAAAGATCATTTGAGCACTTAAGGCAAGAAGGTGAGAGTATATTCCTTGCGCGCTCTTTTATAACAGAGCCTCCTAACATTCTATATCCAGAATCCTATGCTGATCATATAAAAAAAGAACTTACTAAGCTTAGCCTTGAAATCGAGGTGCTTGATAAAAAGCAGATGGAAGAGAAAAAAATGGGAGCCTTGCTTGGAGTTGCACAAGGAAGTAGTAAAGAACCAAAATTAGTAGTGATAAAATGGAATGGAGCTTCTAAAGAACAAAAGCCTATAGCTTTTGTTGGTAAAGGTATAACGTTTGACACTGGTGGAGTATCACTCAAACCTTCACGTGGTATGGAGTCAATGAAATATGACATGGCAGGCTCTGCTACTGTGGTTGGGGTGATGCATGCTTTAGCAGGACGAAAAGCAAAAGTAAATGCGATCGGTGTGGTCGCACTTGCAGAAAATGCAGTGGGTGGTAATGCTCAAAGACCAAGTGATGTAGTAACTTCAATGTCTGGACAAACAATAGAAGTGTTGAACACCGATGCAGAAGGAAGGCTCATACTTGCAGATGCTTTATGGTATACGCAAGATAGATTCTCACCAAAATTTATGATTGATCTTGCAACTTTAACTGGTGCTATAGTGGTTGCACTTGGAAATAACGAATATGCTGGTCTTTTTTCAAATAATGATGAATTAGCAAACCGTCTGATTGATGCAGGAAATGAAGTAAATGAGAAGTTATGGCGTTTTCCTATGAATGAAACTTATGACAAAATTATTGATTCACCGATTGCTGATGTTCAAAACATCGCTCCTGCAGGCTCTGGTGGAGATAGCATAATGGCTGCACAGTTTTTACAGCGTTTTGTGAATGAAACTTGCTGGGCACATTTAGATATCGCAGGCACTGCTTGGCACGAGAAAGGTACTGACATTTGTCCAAGAGGAGCAGTAGGTTTTGGTGTAAGGTTACTTAATAAGTTGGTTGAGAAGTACTACGAAGCCAATGATTAAAGGTCTTTATACTGGATTTATGGCTTAGCTACATGAACGTTTATTTTCGAGGCGCAGCAAATGAAAGTAGCTGATACATATTTCTTTTTTTCTGGATTCCAGTGTCAGCTACTTTCATGACACCCTGACAACCGTCATCCCGCTACTTGTTAGCGGCTGAGATACCGCGAATGAATCGCGGTATGACGGTTCGTGGCGGCGTGACGATAAGCTCGTCATCCCGCTGCTTGTTAGCGGGATCTAGAGATACCGCGGCGGTATGACGTAGGACTGCTGTCATCCCAGTGCTCCTTTTTTTGTCATCCAAGTAGCCTCCTATGGTGTCATCCCAGTGCCCAGACACTGGGATCCAGTTGAGCTATTTCAACAAAAATACTGCATTTTGAGATGAACGTTTATTTTCACCAGATTATTTACAAGTATAACAATTAAAGTCTGGATTCCAGTGTCAAGCACTGGAATGACACCGTCTTGGATGGAAACCAGTGTTGGCTACTCGGATGACATCATAGGGGCGCTGGGATGACACCCTGACAATCGTCATCCCGCTGCTTGTTAGCGGCTAAGAGATACCGCGGCGGCATGACGTAGGGAAACCGTTTTTTGGGTTAGCTATAACAGTAGTCAGGAAACAATAGCTTAAAAAGAGACTTAGTGTTAAATTTCTAATAGATTACTTATCAAAATAAATCTTATGGAAAGCAGAGCTAAGGCTTGGTTCATTTGGCTGATTAGTAACTTGGTTGTTATATTCAGCAACATGCAGATAATTTATACCTTTATAAGTGTAAATCTCGAAAAGGAACTTGGACTTACAATCGCGCAAGTTGCACTGGCTAATTCAGCATATACTTGGACTTTCGCCATCTTACAATTTTTTAGTGGAGCAACGTTTAATGTTTTTTCCAGTAAAAAAATTTATTTTTTCTCGTTATCAACTATGATCTTGGGGTTTTTTGTCCTTATTAATAATGACAATTTCTCCCATTTGATTTTGTCTCAAGTGTTGATTGCAACTGGAGCATCATTTGGTTTTATTGGTGCTGCTCACACAAGTAGCATATGTTTTTCCGCTGCCCAATTTGGACTAATGTTTTCACTAGTGCAGACAATTTCAAGCCTTTCTGCTTTGGTAATTCAAATACTGTTCTCTAACTTGCTTGCCGAAGATGCATATTGGAAAAATCTGATTGTATGCATAATACTATTTGGTGTGTTGATATTTGTACTTACGCTTTTTTGTCCAAACACACTTCCAGAAAGCAGCTCAGAAAAGCGCACAATAAAAAGCTCTATGAAGACAGTAATGTGCTCTATATTAACAGTGCTAAAATTAAGAGATATCTGGATAACTTCAGTGGTGGGTGCTATTACTTTTGGAACATTTTTAGCACTTAATACCTTGTGGGCTCCAAGGTTACTGGGCAACTCAGAACTCAATGCAATGGAGTCAGGTATAGCAACTGCAATACTATGGCTTGGTCTTGCAGTTGGTGCTCCAATTGCAGATCGAATCTCAAACTTATTTAAAAATAGGAAACATGTAATTTCTGCTTTTGCTTTATTGCAAGGCGTCTCAATTATTATTTTACTATACAGCCATTTAACAGTCCACGTTGTGTACTTTTGTATGTTAATGTTCGGGTTTTTTGCGGGAGGACATATGCTTAATTTTACTGTCGGCAGCGAGATTGTGAAACGAAAATACATCAGCACATCATCATCCATTATCAATGGATTTATGTTTATTGGCAGTGGAGTTATAGTGTCAATGTCAGCACTTTTTACAGATCATAAAATGGAACTTTTTGCAATATTTGCGATATTGATAGTTGCCGGTATTTTAAATTATGCAACAAAAGAGACATACTCTAAAAAATAAAGTAGCTGAATCTCGAGTCGATTGCTATATTATATTTACGTATTGTAATATTTATCAATAATGGATCACGTTACAACAAAAGACACAACAGTAACTAAGGCAACGATAGCTGGAGATATAAACCAAGAAATAGGATTATCAAAGGAAGACTCTGTTTCGATAATAGATGATATATTGGACGAAATAAAGACAAGCTTGGTAAAGGATGGAATAGTAAAAATATCGTCATTTGGAACATTCTTGGTTAAGAAAAAGAAGGAAAGACCAGGAAATATACCAAATACATCGGAGAAAGTGATGATTCAGGCAAGAAATTCAGTTTCTTTTAGGCCTTCAAAAATTATAAAAAAATCAATCAATAATTAATGAACAAGGAAAAATTATTTTATACGATTGGGGAAGTAGCTGAAGAGCTACATTTGGAACAGCATGTTTTGAGATTTTGGGAAGGTCAATTTCATCAAATTAAGCCTACAAAGCGTAAAGGAAGAAGGCTATATGATCGCAAGTGTATAGAGGCCATAAAGAAAGTAAAATACATGCTATATGATAAAGGATATACAATAAAAGGAGTGCAAAAAGAATTTGGTAATGATATAAAAGTCACAAAGAATTTGTTGCAAGAACTCACCGATTTGAGGGACTATTTAACTAGTAAAATAAATAACGAGGAAAGTAACAAGCAGGCGTGAAACACTACGTCTCGCTAAAATTTTGGAGTTTTGTGAGAGTTTAAAATGTGGCATATAGCCTCATTTCTTATGTTATTAGCAATATTAATAGGCTGTGGCCTGCAAAAACCTGCACCTGTGCTGCTTAAAGGCGAAGAATTTTACGGAAAAAGAGATCTGGAATATACAAGAGAGTACCATTTAATTAGGGAGCCTTCAGTGCAAAAAGAAAGTAGAAAAGCCATCATAAATAGGATATACAAAGATAACAATAATACACAAAATGTGGGGGTAAATTGTAAATTTGTAATGCCAGTTAAAGGTTCAGCTACCTCTTCTGATGAAATGTGTAAGGATGGCATAAAAATTGCTGCTCAAAATGGAACGAACGTAGTTTCCTCTGCACCAGGCAAAGTGATATATGTAGGCAAAGGGCTGAGATGGTATGGGAATTTAATTATAGTGGAACACAAAGATAATTACATGACTGTGTACTCCTATTTAAAAAACATACATGTTGAAATTGGCGATAAAGTAAAGCAAGGTCAAGTAATTGGATCTGCAGGTAAATCAAGCACACAAGATAAAGATCTACAGATGTGTTTCACAATACGACATAATGGCCAAGCGGTTGATCCTTTGATGCATATGAACTGTAATTGAATTTGGATTTATATGAAATATGATTTTAAAAGTGTTGAAAAATTTTATCAAGATAAATGGGATTTTTCTGTAAGCAAGAGTGGTAAACAAGAAAAGTGTTACGTGTTGGAAATGTTTCCATATCCATCTGGTAAAATTCATATGGGACACTTACGTAACTATGCAATAGGGGATGTGATAGCGCGTTACAAGAGAGCTAATGGATTTGAGGTTTTGCATCCAATTGGCTGGGATGCGTTTGGATTACCAGCTGAGAATGCAGCAAGGGATAACAATATTAGCCCCGAAACATGGACAAAAGAGAATATAGATAATATGCGTACACAGTTGAAATCTATAAGTCTTTCTTATAATTGGGAGCGTGAACTCTCCACATGTGAACCTGACTATTATAAACACGAACAAAAATTTTTCCTGGATTTTTTAAAGCATGGGCTTGCCTATCGAAAAGAGTCATGGGTTAACTGGGATCCAGTGGACCAAACAGTGCTTGCAAATGAACAGGTGGTTGATGGAAAAGGATGGCGATCAGGTGCAGTTGTTGAAAAACGTAAGTTGTCCCAATGGTTTTTAAAGATTACTGATTTCGCTGAAGATTTACTCAAGTGCCTGCAAAGTTTGAAAAATTGGCCAGAAAAAGTCAAAACAATGCAGGAGCGTTGGATAGGAAAATCTGAAGGAGCAACTATAGAGTTTGAAGTAGTTGGCCTGAATAAGAAATTAAAAGTTTTTACAACTTATCCTCATACTTTGTTTGGGGCTTCTTTTTGTGCAGTGGCAGCAGAGCATCCTATTGTGCAGGATTTAAAGAATGGTTCTTCTGTTGTCATCCCAGTGCTTGACACTGGGATCCAGGAAATAAAATCAAAAAGAGAGAACGATGAAAAAATAGGAGTTTACACCGGATTAAACGTCAAACATCCATTTCTTGATAAGGAATTGCCGCTTTACATAGCGAATTTTGTGTTGATGGAATATGGGGAAGGCGCGATTTTTGGTTGCCCTGCACATGATCAGCGTGACTTTGAATTTGCACAGAAATATAATTTGCCGATAATTCCCGTTATTTCTTCAGCCCACTTAGGTGTCATTCCAGCGCGTGACCAGAATTCTTACAATGGATCCCAGTGTCAAGCTACTCAGATGACAAAGGAGGCGTATACTGGAGACGGGACAATGTTTAACTCCGAATTCTTAAACGGATTAATGGTTAGTGAAGCAAAGGAAGCCATAGTTAAAAAATTTGAAGAAAAAAAAATAGGCAAAAAAACAATAAACTATCGTTTGCACGATTGGGGAGTTTCAAGGCAGCGTTATTGGGGATGCCCTATACCTATCATATATTGCAAAGATTGCGGAACTGTTCCAGTGCCAGAAAAAGACCTTCCTGTAGTTCTACCAATAGATGTAGAATTTACAAGTGGTGGCAATCCGCTGGATAAGCACCCAACTTGGAAATTTGTTGATTGTCCAAAGTGCGGAAAGCAAGCAGAGCGTGAAACTGATACATTCGACACCTTTTTTGAATCTTCCTGGTATTTTGCTGCATTCTGTAGTGAAGATAAATCAATAGACAAAGATGCATGTAATCGTTTTATGCCTGTTGATTATTATATAGGTGGGATAGAACATGCAATTCTGCATTTGCTTTATTCAAGATTTTTCTGCCGTGCTTTAACCAAATGTGGCTATTTTGATATTAAAGAGCCTTTCTCTACTTTAATCACTCAAGGAATGGTCTGCCATGCAACTTATAAAGACGAAAATGGTAAGTGGCTATTTCCCGCAGAAGCAAAAGAATTAATAGCGCGAGGTGCAAAAGTTCAAGTGGGCAAAGTTGAAAAAATGAGCAAATCAAAAAAGAATACAGTTGACCCAAACTTTATCATAGAAAAGTATGGTGCTGATACTGCTCGCTTGTTTGTGTTGTCCGACACTCCTCCGGAGAAAGATATGGAATGGTCCGATGATGGCGTGGAAGGTTGTTCTCGTTATGTAAATAAATTGTGGCGTATGGTCATGCAGCTAAGACCTGTAAATATACACTATGATAATGAAAATGTTACGGGTGGACTTCTAGAGTACAGAAAAAAAATTCATAAACTCTTACACGGACTTACAGATGACTTGGAAAACTGCAGATTAAACTGTGTAGTGGCAAAATTTCGTGAGATGACGAATTTAATAGCTGAAATAGACGTAAAAACTGGAAAATCTCTTATTGATGAAGGTATATGTATATTAATCAGAGTAATCGAACCATTCATACCACATCTAGCTGAAAGCCTATGGCAAGAAATAGGAGGTCAACCTTGGCCAAAAGCTGATGAATCATTATTAGTTGACGATACGGTAACTATAGCAGTGCAAATCAATGGAAAATTACGTACAACAATCAAGGTGGCAATGAACTTACCTCAAGAAGAATTGAAGAAAATAGCGATAGACTCTGTGTCCAGTAAGATCGATCAAAGCAAAGTTCGCACTGTATATGCTGTACCAAATAAGATAGTAAATATAGTTATATAAAAGACCTGAGTAGTACGTTTTATATAATCTGATTTTATGGCTATACTTTTTTTGACATGTAGTTATATCTTTTTTAATATAAAGGATATATACTTATGCATTATATATTTTTTTGTATGAGGAGTTATATGAAAATAAAGAGATTGTGCGTTTTGGCTGTGTTGCTTACTTCATCTCTAGCAGGTGCAGCTAGTAATAGTGCAAGTAAGTCAGAAGATAAGTACTATGCAGGTTTAAACTTTGGTGCTGGTTGGGGTGGTGGCTTTAAAATGAAACCTGGTGTTGTTCTTGGTTACCATTATGACCAAAACTCTAAATTTGAACTTGAGGTTCTCAGTAATATTAAGTCATTAAAGAGCATAGGAGCTAGCTTATTGGCAAACTACCGCTTCTATCCTGACCTTGATATTGATCCCGTTAAACTATATGTCAGCGGAGGTTTAGGAGGATATCTCCAAATAACACCTTTTGGCTTTGGCGTTAGTGATACAGTTGATGGTGATGGCAATAGTTCACAAGAAGAAAAAGAAAAGGAAGAAGAAACACAAGGTGCTCCAGAATCAGGTGGTGAAGCTGCTGGTTCATCTGTAGTAGATAAAATACTGAGTTCTATTTCCTATAAACTAAAGTTAGGTGTTGATTATGAAATTACTCCGCAGATAATTGGTGCAGTTGGTATGACCATGGGTGGGCAACTAAGTGGTATAAAAGCAAAACAAATACCAGATGCAACTCTAGAGATAGGGGTACGTTATAATTTTTAATGCTGCTACTTAGTTCATAAAGGTAGAGACGATGTTGAGGATGAAATAAACAGCATTAAAAAAAATCCGAAAACGTATTTTCGAATATGGTTTTGAACGCTAGCTATAGATTAGAAAAATAACAAGAAAAAGGGTAAACATACTGTAATTGCTGTTGAATGATGGAGTCCATTATTTTAGCACGAAGTAACGAATTCAGTAGAATAAGTTCTTCAAAAATAATTTAAACTTTTATTAGTAGGAGCAGTCTCATGGAATATTATAGCGATCTCACTAAAAGAAACTTTTATAAGTATCGTTGATGAGAAAGGAAAAATTGTTAAGGAAGAAGTTGTTGCAAGAGAAAGTAAGGCAATAGCTGAATTTTTTCTTGGTCAAGGCAAAAATGACCTTACCCAGAAAAAGTGGAGAGAAAGTGTGGAATGTTTTTTACAAAAAGAATGATGCATCA
>NZ_JAPQLM010000183.1:0-17523 GCF_028981765.1 Wolbachia endosymbiont of Drosophila seguyi | reverse complement strand
CTTACCTTTTAATCTGCAGATTGGCGAAAGCAAATACAATAGCTTCACTATCATGATAAGGGCGCTGGCGGAGTTTGTCAAGTAAGTTTTTGTATTTTAATTTTAGAATTTTATAGGCTTTTGTTCTCATGAAAATTATGTTCTCATGAGTAAATTAATGTTATCCTTTTTTGTCGATCTAAAGTTTTTTATGTTCATACACTTGCGTGTTCATAGTGTTTATTCGCTGCTTGAAAGCTCGGTTAAAATTGAGGAGCTGATCGGCCTTTGTTTGCGAAATAAAATGCCAGCGGTTGCAATTACTGATTCAGGTAACTTGTTTGGCTCACTTGAATTTGCAGAATATGCGGCAAGTAGGGGAATACAGCTAATAATAGGATGCAATATTATAGTTAAACATTCAGAACAAAATTTACCTATATTATTGCTTGCAAAAAATGAGCAAGGGTACACTAATTTAGTCACTTTGGTGAGTGAGTCTTTTAGAAAGCGCAAGAATAACAGCGATATTCCTTACGTTGATTTTGATGAGCTATTGAATTTAAGTACGGGTCTGATCGCTTTAACCGGTGGATGTTTGGCTCAACTATTGTTGGAGCAAGATAAAGAAACGGTTGAAAAACTGCTTTCAGCATTTAATGGTCATTTATATGTTGAATTGCAGCGTCATGGGCTGAATAAAGAGCTAGAGCTTGAAGAAGCTTTGATAGACTTTGCTTATCAGCGCAATATACCACTAGTTGCAACGAACGATGTGTTTTTTCCAAATAGGTCTGACTATGAGGCTTATGATATATTAACGTGTATATCGGAGGGGAGTTATGCCCTGGAGAATAACAGAAAGAAGTTAACTACCGAGCATTACTTCAAGTCTGTGGCAGAAATGGAGGAGCTGTTCAGCGACATTCCCGAAGCAATTCATAACACTTTAGTGATAGCTAAGCGGTGCTCTTACATGCCAAGAAGCAGGCAGCCTATTTTGCCTAAATTTCCTTGTCGAGAAAATAAAACTGAGAATGAAGAACTGAGGGAGCAGGCAGTTGCAGGATTAGAATTCCGTATTGCGAATGAGACAGACATAGACCTTAAACAATACTACGATCGGCTGAATTACGAACTGAGTGTGATAACTTCGATGAACTACGCTGGCTACTTTTTGATAGTTTCTGATTTCATTCGTTGGAGCAAAGCAAATGGCATTCCAGTTGGTCCAGGAAGAGGCTCTGGTGCTGGATCAATTGTTGCTTGGGGCTTGCAGATTACAGACCTTGATCCAATAAAGTTTGGCCTAATATTTGAAAGATTTTTGAATCCTGATCGTGTATCGATGCCTGACTTTGATATCGATTTCTGCCAAGAGAAAAGGGACCTGGTTATTGATTATGTTCAGAAAAAGTACGGTTATGTTGCTCAAATAATCACTTTTGGTAAATTGCAGGCAAGGGCAGTATTGCGTGATGTTGGTAGAGTATTGCAAATGCCTTACTCTCAAGTGGATAAAATATCTAAAATGGTTCCATTTAATCCAGTAAATCCTGTAACTTTATCACAAGCGATAGAGTTTGATCAAAACCTGCAGAAAGAGCGGGATAGTGATGAGGTAATTGCAAAGCTTCTTGATATATCGCTAAGGCTCGAAGGAATATATCGTCACGTTTCAACTCATGCTGCTGGAATTGTAATATGTGATCAAAAGTTGGAAAATTTTGTTCCTGTGTACTATGATCCAAATTCGGCTTTGCCAATCACTCAATACAGCATGAAATATGTGGAGAAAGCTGGGCTAATAAAATTTGATTTTCTTGGGCTTGGTACGCTAACGCTAATAGATCATGTATGTCGTTTAATTAATCGTGATGGAAAAAAGATTGATATTTCTTCAGTTCCTTTAAATGACCAAAAAACCTATGAGATACTCTCAAGCGGTGATTCAATTGGAGTGTTTCAGCTTGAAAGTTCGGGAATGAGAGAAGCTTTAATTAAACTAAAACCGGACTGCATTGAAGATATTATCGCTTTAATTTCCCTTTATCGTCCAGGACCTATGGATAACATTCCAACTTATGTTGCAAGAAAACACGGACTTGAAAAGCCAGATTATATTCATCCGTTACTTGAGGAAGTATTAAAAGAGACATTTGGGGTAATAATTTACCAAGAACAAGTGATGGAAATAGCCCGTATTCTTTCCGGGTATAGCTTAGCGGAAGCAGATTTGCTGAGACGTGCTATGGGTAAGAAAATCAAGGAAGAGATGGATAAACAACGTGAACTTTTCATCCAAGGGGCAACGAAGAATGGCGTTGATTACGACAGGGCAAGTTATATCTTTGACCTTGTTGCAAAATTTGCTGGTTATGGGTTCAATAAATCTCATGCTGCAGCATATGCGGTGATATCTTATCAAACGGCTTACCTTAAAGCTAATTATCCATTAGAATTTTTTACAGCACTAATGAATCTGAATATTGATGATAGAGATAAACTGAATTTATTTTATCATGCAGCAAAGTTTAGTGGCGTTACCGTTCTTTCACCTGATATAAACAAGTCTCAAGCTGAATTCTCAATAGAGGATGAACGCATACGTTATGGTATTGCTGCCTTGAGGAATGTTGGTTTTTCTATAGCGGAAGGAATAGTGAACGTACGTTCAAGCGCTTGTAAGGACATATGGGAATTCATTCAAAATTCAGGTCATATAATAAATAAGAGAGCGCTAGAAAGCCTGATTAAATCCGGAGCATTCGATAGCGTGCATAAGAACAGAAAGCAGCTATATGAGTCAATGGACACGCTGATTTACTTTGCAAATAAAAACAAACAGGATAGAGAATCAAGTCAAGCTGCTTTGTTTGGTAGTCTTGATGTCCTCAAACCGAAACTTGAGAATGTGGAAGATTTTGATGAAGAGGAAAAATTAGAACATGAGTTATTTTCACTAGGATTTTATTTAACTAATCATCCGCTTGAAAAATTTAGAACTCTTCTGGAAAAGTTAAATATTGGGTTTATCGGAGAAAATAGAACAGCAAAAACTGCTGGGGTAATATTAAATGCACGTATGAGAACTTCAGAGCGTGGAAGGTTTGTTATCCTCACACTTTCTGATCCCCATAACGTTTCTGAAATAGCATTCTATAATAATGAAATAATAGAAGAAAAAAGAGATTTATTTTCACCAGGAACATTTGTGATAATTGATCTTGAAGCTTCGGAAAATACAACAAGATTAGCAGGCAAGGATATATCTGAGTTTACAAAAAGAGTCACTTCTACAATAAAAGAATTAGTTCTCACCACTGAGTGCACGGATTCGCAAAAAGCCGCTATGGAATTAAACACAATATTGAAAGATGAAGGCAGAACCAAAATAATGCTAAAACTTCTTCTCGAAAAACATAAAGTGAGCATCTTATTACCAGGTGCATACTCAATTGCTCCTCAAGTAATTTATGAAATATCTAATTTAAGCTGGATTAAAGGCGTAGAAATTAATACAAATAACTTGCTTATATAAAAAAGCTTTATATAATGAAATATTTAATCGGTATTAAAGGAAGATATAGTGAATCTTTATGAATTTACTTTTATAGCACAACAAGGATTGTTACAGCAAGAAGTAGAGGAGATGGTCCAAGAGCTAGCTGTTTCATTGAAAAATATTAAAGCAGATATTATGTTCCAGCAAATCAGGGATATTCTGAAAAAAGGAAATGACAAGCTTACAAAACAAGAGTTAGAAGTGCGTGCTGAGGACATTAAAGAAAGTCTAGTTGCTTACTCTGATTTCTTGGAAGATCTTACAAAAATTTTATGGGTTGAATTAGAAGAAGATCTTTCAAATTTGAAAGAAGTGAAGTCAAAAATCGATAAAGAGTTGAAAGATGACCTAAAAGATTTAGGAATAACGCAAGATTTTACAAAATTTCTAGGAGGCAGTACTAAAAGTGCGTTTATCCATAACGCAGTAAATGCTTTGAAGAGAAATATTTCAGAACATCTAATAAAGATTTTTCAAGATATTTTGAAAGATTTTAGAATAAACGGTCCAACTCAATCGAGCAAAGCGTTGGAAATGCTTTTGAAAAACATTGAAGCATCAGGATTAATCAAGTATGAACATTGGGGTCTTTTGGATTTTGCATATCACAAAAATAAAATGAAGAGCGGTCATTATTGTATAATGTGCATAAGTTCTACTGCAAGCATTCTGGATGAATTTATGCGTAGAATGAAGCTTAATGAGAACGTTATTCGCCACTTTCCTGTGCAGGTTGATAAAATTTTTGAAGGTAAATCTCATATGATGAATAAACAAATTGAGGAGCAAAGCGCATAATGATGAAAAGACGAAATAGTTTTAATAATTCTTACGTATCTGTAAATAATAGGACTGGCTTTAGGCGTTCTAAAGTTTGCCCTCTTGCTGCGTCTAAAGATGAAGACATAGATTATAAGAATATAGATTTATTATCCAAGTTTACCTCTGACTATGGTAGGATATTACCTAGAAGATTAACAGGCGTATGTGCAAAAAAACAAAGGAAGTTACGCTTAGCGATCATAAGGGCACGTTTTTTAGCTCTTATTCCTTACTGTACTAAAAAAGTTTAGGTAATTTATGTTGATAATTTTAAAGGAAAATATAAGGACTTTAGGTAAGCTTGGTGAAGTTGTCAAAGTTAAACCAGGTTATGCACGTAATTTTCTTTTTCCACAAAGAAAAGCGGTGAAAGCTACCAAGGAAAATTTAACAAAGCTAGAGGAGCAACGTTTATTACTGGAAGAAGAGGATATAAAAAGATTAAATGTAGCAAAAGAGCTTGCGTTGTCACTACATGATAAGTTTGTGGTATTAATAAAGCAAGCTTCAGAGGATGGTAAAATTTTTGGTTCTGTAACAACACGTGAAATTGCGAAAATTTTACTACAAGAAGGACATGTGATAAATCACCGTAGTTTATCTTTTGGTGGAGTAAGCATCAAAAACTTGGGTGAATACCAAGTAAACGTAGAATTACATAGTGAAGTAGTAGTACCAATTACTATATACGTCGTGAAATCCGAAACAGATGCAAATGAGCTAAGGCAAGTAAAATTGCAAAATCAGAAGTCTGAGCGACAAGAGGCAGAGCAAGATGCGAATAAAGAAGCTACTGATGGTGATGATAGCTGATCAAAGATGATCCCTTGTTATAGTCGTAAAGAAATGTCTGCCATGGCTAAGCTGGTGTCATCCCAGTGCTTCCCTCATGTCATCCCAGTGCGTGACACTGGGATCCAGTTTATTTCATCATGGACATTATTTTATGCTTCTAGAATCCGTTGTCCATTGAATAATTTGCAAATACTTTTATACCTGGATTCCAGTGTCACGCACTGGAATGACACCATTATTGGAGTAAATCAAAAATGATCCCACGCTATAGCCGTAAAGAAATTTCTGCCATGGCTAAGCTGGTGTCATCCCAGTGCTTCCCTCATGTCATCCCAGTGCGTGACACTGGGATCCAGTTTATTTCATCATGGACATTATTTTATGCTTCTAGAATCCGTTGTCCATTGAATAATTTGCAAATACTTTTATATCTGGATTCCAGTGTCACGCACTGGAATGACACCATTATTGGAATAAATCAAAAATGATTCCCCGCTATAGCAGAAAAGAAATGTCTTCCATTTGGGAGGAAAATAATAAATTTAATATATGGCTTAAAATAGAAAAATTAGCGTGTGAAGCTCAAGCAAAGTTAGGAGTGATTCCGAATAATATTGCTGAGAACCTCTCTGGTGCTATTGAATTTGATGTTGAATGTATCAACGAAATTGAATCCATTGTAAAACATGATGTTATAGCTTTTCTGACATATATTGCTAAAAAAGCGGGAGTTGATGTTCGTTATCTTCATTATGGAATGACAAGTTCTGATGTTTTGGATACATGCCTTGCGGTGCAACTGAAAGAGTCCTGTGATATTTTGCTCGAGAATCTAAAAAATTTACTTGCAGCATTGAAAAAAAAAGCTGAGGACTATAAAGATATTGTTTGTGTTGGACGCAGTCACGGAATGCATGCAGAACCAACAACTCTTGGAATAAAATTTGCCAGATTTTATGCTGAATTTAAACGCAATTATCAGAGATTAATTAGCGCGCAAAAAGAGATCTCAATTTGTAAAATATCAGGTGCAGTAGGCAATTTTGCAAATGTTGATCCGTTTGTTGAAGAATATGTAGCGAAAGAAATGGGACTCATACCTGAAACCATATCATCTCAAATCATTCCTCGTGATAGACATGCCATGTTCTTTTCAGTTTTGGGAGTAATTGCAAGTTCAATAGAAAATGTTGCTGTTGAAATTCGTCATTTGCAAAGAACTGAAATCGGCGAAATTTCTGAGCATTTTTCCACTGGGCAGAAGGGAAGCTCTGCTATGCCACACAAATGTAATCCTATTTTAAGTGAAAATCTGACTGGACTCTCACGTTTAATACGCAGTTATGTTTTTCCTGCGTTAGAAAATGTTGCATTGTGGCACGAACGTGATATATCACACTCGTCTGTGGAAAGATGCATTGCTCCTGATGCTTGTATAACAATGGATTTTGCTTTAGTGCGATTAACAGATTTGATAGATAAATTGGTGATCAATAAGGAAAACATTGAAAAGAACTTAAATTCTTCAAAAGGTTTAGTTTTCTCACAGCGTGTATTGCTTGAGTTAGTAAATAGTGGTTTGGCGAGGGAAGAGGCGTATAAAATTGTTCAGAGCAATGCAATGAAAGTGAAACAAAACAACAGTGATTTTCTGGCCGAATTGAAACAAGATAAACCCTTACTTAAGGTTATTAACTCGGAAAAACTTGAATCTTTGTTTGATTTGAAGTATTATACGAAACATATAGATCGTGTGTATAATAAGGTTTTTAATTAGGCTGAGTAGCTCAGTTGGTAGAGCAGGAGGATCATAATCTCTTGGTCGGGGGTTCAAGTCCCTCCTCAGCCACTCGAACTAAACTATGTTTAGCAAAGCAGTGCTATTGGTGAAACCCAGTGTCAGTTACTTGGAATGAGTTGTATATCCACTCAGGTGAGGAGACAATGGATAAGAGATTGTGAAAAGGGTTTAGCTTTTGGCCTATGATCTCTTTAAATGACAGAATTTCACTACAAAACTTAACTTTCTTCTATGCAGTTAGCTAAGTCAAGAAAGGTGAATCTATCTCTTGTTGTAAACGCAAGATCGACCACTTTACAATATTGTTCTTTATTCCAACTGAGGTGCTCTGGTAAGTGTGGAATTGATAGATCTTCAAATATTTTTTGCAGGTGTTTTGCAGGTAGTAAATTTTGCTTAATTAAACTGGAAATATTATGCCATTCTTTACAAATAATCTCTTGGATTTTTTGCTGCATAATTTGCTTCTGTTCAAAAGTTCTTACAAATTCGATATTATCAAAGTACTGAGTTATATGTTTTACATCTAAAGTGGTCGGTTTGATAATCGGGTTTTGTATTGATAATATCTTTTCCTGTAAATTAGCCATAGTAATCGTTGTGACAGCAATTTTTTCACCATGTAGTGAGGAATAATCTTTTGTTACCATTTCCATTGCGTGAGCTATCATATGCTCTCCTTGGCTTGCAGAATAGCTGCCTTTTGACATCACCATTCCAAGTCCTGAAATTAGTAGAATTTCCATAAGTAATAGGACCTCTTTTCCACTTCTTTTAGTAAGCGCCGTATATTCTCTTAGCAAAATTTGCTCCAAATCGTGAACAAGTGTAAA
Organism: Wolbachia endosymbiont of Drosophila seguyi; assembly: GCF_028981765.1. Lineage (NCBI taxonomy): Bacteria > Pseudomonadati > Pseudomonadota > Alphaproteobacteria > Rickettsiales > Anaplasmataceae > Wolbachia > Wolbachia endosymbiont of Drosophila seguyi. The sequence goes on along the minus strand of NZ_JAPQLM010000183.1, from coordinate 9,728 downwards.
AGGTAATTCATTGTATTCTGTGCTAAGCAACAAATGAGATAGTAGCCAGTCAGCCTGAACTGTTGAACGACAAATGAAATCTGCAAATCCGCTTAATGTGAGGCGCAGTGGCGCATTGGCAAGTATGTCTATATCTATATATATTGCTCTTGGAAGATGTGCTTTGAACGATTTTTTATATCCATTTACTAATATTGAAGCATTTGCGGATGTATATCCATTCATAGAAGCGGCTGTTGGAAAGGATATATAATCTTTTTTCTCGAGGTAGCTTGCATATTTGCAGATATCGTTAACGGTGCCGCTACCAAATGCAACTATTAAGTCACTGTCTTTTACTTTGTTTCTCACTAGATTTACGGTTTCAAGAGAGGCAGCTCTGCTTGGTGTCATTTCTCTACTTGATGTCATCCCAGCGCGTGACACTGGAATGGCAGGTGGGGTTGGAATAATTAAATGAGAAATTTTATTAAATACGTTTTTGTTTAAAAGTTTTGCTGTATTTTCATCTGCAACTAGAAAGATGTCATTTCCGTGTTGTGTGCATATTTCATAGATATCATCAGCAAGGTGGTAATCTGTTATTACTTCCCTTAGAAAAGTTTGTTCGGTTTGATGTAATATTTGTTTTAAATAGTGCATAGAGTGTTTACAATATAGCAGTATAAGTATTTTAAGATTGACATGAAAATTGACCCTGTAGAGCTAACTAGGAAATTGATCTCTTTTGAGAGTATAACACCAGAAGACAGCGGGGCAATAGAGTATATAGCAACAATCTTCAAGAAGAGCGGCTTTGATTGTGAGATTTTAGAATTTGGTGATAAAGTTAAAAATCTTTATGCGAAATATATAAATGGAGTACCAAATTTGTGCTTTGCTGGGCACGTTGATGTTGTACCACCGGGTCAGTTAAAAGATTGGGCATTTGGTCCATTTAAACCAGAAGTGAGGGATGGAATGCTATATGGAAGAGGGGCCGCTGATATGAAAAGCGGAGTAGCTGCATTTATTGCTGCTATGGTAAATTTGATTGCAGAGAAGTTTCAATTTAATGGTTCAATAAGTGCATTGATTACCAGTGCTGAAGAAAGCATGGAAGAATATGGAACAAAGGCAGTTTTGGAATGGATGAAAAATAAGCAGAAAAAGATAGATTTTTGTGTGGTTGGCGAACCAACCAGTAGTGAGAAATTAGGTGATACCATAAAAATAGGCAGAAGAGGTTCTGTAACATTTGAATTAATTTGCCATGGAAAACAAGGGCACGTTGCCTACCCAGACCTAGCAGACAATCCAATATATAAGGTAATATCGATATTGAGTAAGGTAAAAAATACTACTTTTGATCATGGTAATAAATATTTTCAGCCTTCACATTGCGAAGTTACTACTATCGATGTTGGAAATAATACTAGCAATCTAATACCTGGCTCAGCAACTACACGTTTTAACATTCGATATAACAATGAACAAACACCGGGTGGCTTATATAAGCTGATTGATGAAATATGCTCCAGTGTAACTAACGATTATAAACTTTCTATGCATAGCAGCAGGGACGTTTTCCTCTCTACTCCCGATAGAAATACTGATATTATGCTTGATGCAATAAGTAAGGTTACCAACATTGATGCTATACTTAGCACAAGTGGTGGCACATCTGACGCTGCGTTTATCAAAGATGTTTGTCCAGTGATTGAATTTGGTATAATCAACAAAACTGCACATCAGATAAACGAATGCGTATCAGTAAACGATATACACAAGTTAACAGCTATATATAAGGAATTTATAGAAAATTATTTCAATCCCACTAATAAAATATTGAATCAGGTCAACGTAGTTAGTAATACATCTAGTGGTCCATTGTTAGCTTAGATGTAATCAGATCTCTTGCATAACTGTTGTCTGAATAACAACTGGTGTCATTCCAGCAAAATGTGTCAAGTAAGTTTTTTCGTTTCTATAGCTACTTGGATGACAAAAGAAGAAATACTAGACTTTATACCTTTTGCACTCAAATTCACATAAATCATGAATTATGCACGTTTCACACGAAGGTTTCTGTGCTTTGCAAACATATCTACCATGCAAAACTAGCCAATGATGAGCATAAAGCAGGTATTTTTTGGGAACCACATTTAAAAGAGATTGCTCTGTTTTAAACACATCTTTTTCTTTCACAAGCCCAATTCTATTGCTCACTCTAAAAACGTGAGTATCAACTGCCAATGTTGGAATGCCAAGCCCCGAATTTAAGAACACATTAGCGCTCTTTCTTCCCACTCCCGGCAAAGACACCAAATCATCGAAATCAGTAGGCACTTTGCTATTGTACCTCTCAATCAATATTTTGCTGAGCCCGATTATATTTTTTGCTTTGGAATTATATAAACCGATACTATTTACACGTTTTTTTAGCTCGTTTTGCCCAAGATTCAGCATTTTTTCTGGCGTATCAGCGATATTAAAAAGTTCTCTTGTAATTTTGTTAACGCTTACATCGGTCGTCCGTGCTGATAAAACTATTGCGACCAGAAGCGTATAATGATTGATATAATTTAGCTCTATTTTTGGTGCAGAATTTGATTCTTGAAACTTTTCAAATATCAATTCTACTTTTTTTGAGTCCATGCATAGAGCTAAAAGCCTATACTACACTGGTTACTGTGCAAATTCAATTCCTTGAGGCTTAGATAGTCCTTCAGTATTAACATCAGACACATTAGTGTTCACTTCATCAAAATTTCTCTCAGCAAATTCGCTTACCACTTCCGCAAAACACTTTTTAATAAGAGGCATAACAATTGGCATTAACAGTTTTCGTGGATCATACCATCCTAACAGGTCAGTTTCCCTTTGTACCCTATCTCTTGGATCCTCTTCTAGTAAATCTTTTGTGTGCTTTTCAGCATATATTTCACAGCCTTTTGAGAAAACAGGAGCTCACATTTCAATTAATACTGCCAATAACAATAGTGAACCAAGTATGGTTCCACCAACAGTCAATCTATTAGCAATGAAATTTGTTGTAAGTAGATAAACAGAAAAAGCAGCTAAAGGATAGTTGATAAGAAGCTTATTGCCTAGCGTGATATAGTTTATTTTACTCATGAATTCATCAGTGGAAATTTCTGAATTTTTATACTTTTTCATATAATAATTTACTAATAAATGAGAGGCATTACCAGCAATGATATTAAATCCTATGATCCACCATGAAAAATAGCAACCTATAGTAACTGTAGTTAATAGAGCTAAAGGCAGAAGACTTATTTTTGGGACAAGCAGTAGAGCATTTTTACGCTCTATAAATTTCAACGCTAATGCTTTCTTATCTTCTTTAACTAGGCTTCTCTTTTCTTCTAGAAGAGTAATATAATTGAATAATTGTATGCTTGGCTTTGTTATATATTGATATAGCTCTTTCATTAATTTTGTACTTTCTACACTCTTCTTAAAATTATCTAAATTTGGATTTTGCAAAATCCTATTTATTTGAGCTTGGAGTTTCATGCATTTTTCTAGATCTTTTTTAAACGAATAGTCATTTCTTTTTAGTATAGAAATCAATCCATCAAAATCTTTACCTACAGCATCTTCCTCTAAACTTATTTTTAGCTTATTAAACAAACTTCTCCTATAGTGAAACTCTCTTGCCGTTAAACGCCCATCACTTTCAGCACCAACACTGACTTTAACACAAGGATTTCCTGACTCTAAAGGTTCAATGTACTTTTTTAGCTCTTGATAAGCTTTATAAATCTGATCAAATCTATTTTTGTCTCCACCTTTGTCAGGATGGTTTACAAGTATCAATTTATTATATTGTTTTTTCAGAAACTTGCTAAGAGCTTGATAATCCTTACCTACAATTTGTTCAGCTTTTATCTCTAGTACGTTAAACAGATCATTATTATCATAAAACTCCTGACCAGTTAACTTAAAATGTTGACTCATTACTACACCTCACATAAATACACGATACTATTAGTATAATATATTTAATGTTTCACACAAGCATAAAAATATCAAGCAACCACTAAGAGAAGAAACCCTCTTTCCCATCATACAAATACAACTTATCCATTCTCACCACATCAAAATTATGTTCCTCAAATTTGATTAGCAAGTTATTCACATCACTATTTGTAATTTCATTATTTGCAATGAACCTGCAGGTTATTTGGTCACTTGAAGACTTTGAACTTCCTGGCCAAATCGCAAGGCCTTTTGAATATATTGCTATAATCTGCGGATTACTTGTTTCAAACAACTTCACTATTTGGTCAAAGTCAGCCGGCTTACTCCAGGCAAGCGTTATATCGCTACCCACTAGTTTTTTAATCTTATAATCCTGTTCATAATTATCCTGTATTTTATCCACTTTACTATTTGGATCACTGCCAATTATAAGCTCAGATAATGTTTTCGGTTTTTTTCCTAGATTGTCTATAACAGCTTCTGCAAATTCTTTTGTACCAACTTTCTGTTTACTTCTTTTCTCCTTATATAAATCGGCAGTGTGTATTCCATCCTCCAAAGTCTTGAGCCATGCATCGTAGATTAGTTTTGCAGTACCCACTTGACCTATGTAAATTAGCATATGCACTGCAGCATTTAAAAGACCAGAAGGATTGGCTATGTTTTTTCCTGCAATCTCAGGGGCAGAACCGTGCACTGCTTCAAACATTGCGTATTCATTCCCGATGTTGCTACTTCCGGCAAGCCCCACAGATCCAGAGGTTTGTGCGACTATATCTGATAATATGTCGCCATATAAGTTCTCGGTTACTATAACATCAAAATTCTCCGGTTCTGTTGCAACACGCGCCATTCCAATATCAACTATATAATGTTCTGCCTTTATATCTGGGTATTCCTTTGCAATGCGATCAAACGCGGCATGGAAAGTTCCGTCAGTCATTTTCATGATGTTATCTTTAGTCAGGCAAGTTACTTTTTTTCTGTTGTGTTTTTTTGCATATTCAAAAGCGTACCTGCATATCTTCTCTGAGCCAGATCTAGTAATAATTTTAGTGCATTGGTAAGAGTCACCAGTGAGCCTATGCTCTATTCCGGTGTAAACGTCCTCTTCATTTTCACGTATCACTACGATATCAAACTTATCGAATTTATTTTCTATAACAGGATGATATGAAATGCATGGTCTGATATTTGCATACAACCCTAGATTTTTTCTGAGTGCAACGTTTAAGCTTTTGTGCCCTTTACCTTGAGGAGTTGTTGTCGGAGATTTTAATAATATTTTTGTCCTTTCAATTGATTCCCAACCACTTGGAGAAATTCCGTGAGACCATTCTTTACTGTAAACACGCTCCCCTATTTCAATAATATCTATTGAGATTTCCGCTTCTGCTTCGCGCAATATCGACAGCACCGCTTCCATGATTTCTGGTCCGATACCGTCGCCATATGCAACTGTGATTAGTGTTGACATAACTTCCCTAGTTATAAATGATTTAATATTAATTTAAATAATAGAGTGGCACAAGTAGCTAATATTACCCAAGTTAGTATATTTACGGTTATTTAATAACGTATTTTTATATCATATGATGATATTATGAAATATAGGTGGGGTTATGAATACTGAAATAAATGTTAAAGTAAATTATGTAGGATTTACAAGGCGTATTGTAGCAGAAATACTTGACCTCATCATATTTTCCCCTCATTTTATCTTCGGTTTTATCTATGGTGTATTCATCGTATCATTACAAGATCAAGATAAAGACTCTTTTCAGGAACTTGCACAACTAGCAACAGAAATACCATTTATAGTTTCTACAGTGGTCGCAACATTAGTACTAACAATATCCAAAATATTAATGGTAACAAAACTTGGTGGTACCCCAGGAAAACTATTGTGTGGTATGCATATTAAAGATGCTAATACATTTACAAATGTTACCCTTATGCAAGCAACAATAAGATGTATTTCTAAGGGAAGCATCTGGATTATTTTTCGCTTTTTGCTTCATCTGCATTATCATGGTTATACTTTTCTATATCTTTTAATTGTGCTAATTTTATTTTTGTTTGCAGTATTTGATCAACGCAAACAGACTTTTTACGATAAAATTGCAAAAACAGTAGTGATAGACTATAAATCTAGTTGATATTTTTCTTTATAGGTAGTACATGGATAAAAAAGTAAACTACTCAACGATGACAAGACGTACTCTAGCATTTATAGTTGATTGTATTTTATTTATCGCAATACCATTTGGTTTAATGGCGGTGGATTTCTCACTTACACACGCAATACAAGGGATCATGGGTGCAATAATTGTAATCACCACGATTGTATTTTCTTTATTTTTAATGATACCATGTATATTTCATATATTCATGCTAGTAAAATTTGGCGGCACTCCAGGACACTTGTTATTTAGCATGCGTGTAAAAGACAAAGATACATTTGAGTCAATCACTACAATGCAAGCAATGAAAAGGACTATAGCTCTTTTTATAATTTATTGCATATCACTTTGTAATCCCATTTTATTCTTAGCTATACTAATCTTAGTTTTAGTATGTGCAGTAGGTGATGAACATAAACAAGCTTTTCACGACAAAATTGCAAACACGGTAGTGATAGATTATAAACCTAGTTGATATTTTCCTTTAGCTGTCTGCCACCAAGGGTGTCATTCCAGTGTCACGCGCTAACTTAAGGTAAATTGCCAACTTAACTATAAATATATTTTGGTAAATCCAAATTATTTTAGCTATAAGAGCGTTTTACTTTTTGCTCAGCATATCCATCATAACTGGCTTACTTTTAGTGATTCATGGAGTTAAAAAAGTCAGCATTGCTCTTTGTTAAAAGTAGTTTGTCACGTAAAAATTCCATTGCTTCAACGGGTCCCATAGGATTGAGTATCCTACGCACCACCCATATTTTATTTAGTATAGCCTTATCAACTAATAGCTCTTCCTTCCTTGTTCCGGATTTTGTAATATCAATAGCTGGAAATATACGTTTATCAGAAAGTTTTCTATCAAGTATGATCTCAGCATTTCCTGTACCTTTAAACTCTTCAAAAATAACTTCATCCATTTTTGAACCAGTCTCTATAAGAGCTGTGGCGATTATAGTTAAAGAACCCCCATTCTCAATATTACGAGCTGCTCCAAAAAAGCGTTTTGGTCTCTGCAGTGCGTTTGAATCTACACCACCAGTTAGAACTTTCCCAGACGAAGGAATAACCGCATTATAAGCACGTGCAAGTCTAGTAATATTGTCAAGTAGAATTACCACATCTTTTTTATGCTCAACCATTCTTTTAGCTTTTTCTATTACTATTTCAGCAAGCTGTACGTGACGGTAAGCAGGCTCATCGAATGTAGAACTTACTACCTCACCTTTTACAGAACGTATCATATCTGTTACTTCTTCAGGTCTTTCATCTATAAGTAACACTATTAATTCTACTTCAGGGTGATTTATAGCTATAGAGTTAGCCATTTGCTGAAGCAATACAGTTTTTCCTGTGCGAGGTGGAGCAACTACTAACGCTCTTTGCCCTTTTCCAAGAGGAGCTACTATATCTATAGCACGCATGCTTAAGCCTTTTTTATCATCACCATTATTACACTCAAGTACTATGCTTTCCTCAGGATAAAGAGGAAGCAAATTATCAAAATGGACGTACTTTCTTAATTCACTTACTTCAGTAGAGTTTACACTTTGAACCTTAGTTAAAGTAAAATATCTCTCTTTATCACCAGGTGGCCTTATTTCTCCATATGCCATATCTCCTGTACGTAAATTAAACTTCTTTATTTGCCCGTTAGAAATATAAACATCATCGGTACTTGGGGCATAATTTGCACTTGCTGAACGTAAGAAACCAAAACCATCAGGCAATATTTCCACTATTCCACTCCCTGTGGTTATGCCTCCTTCTTCACTCATTTTTTTCATTAAGCTGAATATTATTTCCTGCTTTAGCATTCTACCATTGCTTTTACCGTTAGTTGAAATTTTTCTTTCTTCAGCTAACTCTAACAATTCTTCTGCTGTTTTCTCTTTTAATTCGCTCAGATCTAATGTTTTTCTGTTTTTCTCAGTACCTTCATTGACCATCTGTTTTACTGTATCGTTATTGTAAATTTGCTCACTTTTTTCAGGTTGAGCTGTAACCTTTCCTTTTGCCAAAACATCTTCATTGATTGTTGTCATAATCCTCCAAAAATTTTAATTGATGCTTACTAACCTAAAATGTGACTATAAGATAATAAATTAGGCTGAGTTAGTTTCAGTGCGTATTAAGCTTAATTATCATTAAACCCCGTACTTTGCTTACATTATACTAATAAACACTAGCAAGTCAAGTTAATTTAATGTTAACAAAACACAAAAATTTGAGGATTTTCAATAGCTATTCTTTATATTTTTTTAACCTTTCTTGCTTCTCCTCTTCTACTTTTGCTTTTTCTACTTCTGCTTCTAAATTTTCTTGACTACATAAGCCGAGTAGTACAGGATCTTGGGGTTTTATATTTTGCATGTTATGATGAGATCCATCTCTTACCTGCTCAACTGTGTAATTTGTTGTACTAATTAATTTAGCTATAACGTTATTGTCCAAGATAGGAAATTTTTTTACTAAATAATAAATCGCATCAGGTTTATCTCTACGTCTTGCCGTAGAGGCAAAGCCAAGAATGCTACCAATCGCTTTACTCCTTTTTTTTATATTTTTTATAATCAAATTTGGTACACGATTTGGATTTTTTTTGCAATCATCGATTTCTTTTTCAGTAATTATTCCAGAAATAATAGGGTTATATTTTTCTACTTCTATTTCCTCATCAGCTATGTCTTGTACTTCTTCAAGGGCCAATCTGCAACATTGTGCTATTTGATTAAAAGTTAAACCAGTGTTGTCTACTAACCAAGCAGCTATTTGCACTAGAAACTGTTTATTTCTATCGTTATTGCCCTTAGAAGATTCCATTGACATCAAAAAAGCATCTCCCATTTAAAGTATCCCTTACTGTTATACAGAGCTAAAATATAAACTATTAAAACTAAAAAAGCATTAATTTTGTCATTCAATAACTTTTTGTTTGTCACTTCCCACCTCTTAAGTTAATTAAATGCGCTTACCTTTAAGCATATTTCAAACAAAATATTTCCCCTTCCTAAGGTATAGTATAACTCAGTTAAACATATGTTCCTATTTAAGATTAGAGAGTTAAATTTTAAGTTAATATATTGTAATATTATATATATTAGCTAATAAAGCAACAGGTTTACAAGCATTAAATTATCACTATTCTATAATTAATCATTAATTAACTGGGTTTAAAATGAATGTTAAAAATTTTTTCACTAAAGTAACCGTTGTCCTTTTAGCTTGCTTGTTAATCTTCATGGGAATTGGCAACCTTTTATCAGGTGATGATGAAAAAGAAGAGGTAGCTAGGGTTGGAAAAGAAGTTATAACGTCAGATGAGTATAAGTCGCTATATCAAAATTATGGAAAACAAATTTCTGGATCTGATGCGAGTAGAGAACAAGTAAAAAAGCTGAAATATGATTTGCTTAACGCACTTATAGAGCAAAAACTATTGTTTAACCTAACTAGTGAGCTGGGGTTGACAGTTGGAGAAGAATCTATAAAAAACCATATTAAAAACACCAAATACTTTCAAAATGATAAAGGTGAATTTGACAAAAATAAATTCTA
>NZ_JAPQLM010000182.1:0-15373 GCF_028981765.1 Wolbachia endosymbiont of Drosophila seguyi | reverse complement strand
TTTCTCATCTTTACCCCGTACTAAAATTTCAGATATTATAGCCTTTTACTTGTTTCCGGACAACCTCTGAAACGCTATAAAAAATTTCCTGATAATCTCTCGCATATAACACAAAGTTGGGATACTGCGGTTTCAACAAGTAACATGAGCAACTTTAGTGTCTGCACCACCTGGGCAAAAATAGATAATAAATTCTATTTACTCGACGTATATCGCGCAAAGCTTGAGTATCCAAAGCTTAAAGAACAGGTTTTGTCACTAGCTGCAAGATGGACGCCACACGCAATTTTAATCGAAGCAAAAACAAGTGGTCAACAATTGGTGCAAGAGCTAAAGACAAACAGTGATTTACCGATGATTGAAATAGTGCCACATGATGACAAGCTCACTCGATTTCATCAAATTGTTCCGATTATAGAGTCTGGCAAGGTTTTTCTGCCACATCAAGCAGTATGGCTGAACGATTTTGAGTATGAGATTTTAATGTTTCCTGAAACGCGCCACGACGACCAAGTGGACAGTACCGTGCAATATTTGCAGTGGGTGAGAAACAGTACCTCCAGGGTTGCAGCTATACGAGCATTGTGATTTGAGTCTACCAGTACTGGGATGACAGCTAGGAGACAACCGTCATCCCGCTACTTATTAGCGGCTGAGATACCGCAGCGGTATGACGGTTCGCGGCGGGATGACGATAAGCTCGTCATCCCGCTTTGTTAGCGGCTGGGATACCGCGAATGAATCGCGGTATGACGGTTCGCGGCGGCATGACAATAAGCTCGTCATTCCACTACTCGTTAGCGGAATCTATGCTGAGATATCGCGGCGGTATGATGTAGGGAAACCTTTCTTGGGTTAGCTATATCAATAGCATTGCTTTAAAAAGAGTGCCCATATTTTCAGTCAACCTTAAGAATTCACTAAAGATCCTATTCTTTTGTTCATCACTTGCGCTTTTCATTAAAGCCTGGGTTCTTTCTTTTATGCCAAAAAGATATAAAAATTCCCTTTGAGTTAAAATCTCACAATCTACATGCTTTAATGGATCTCTTAACGCTTGAAAGTTCACAAGTGCGGTAATATCACTATTACCAACATTCTCAAGAAAATTAGCATACTTATGTTGTTTTATCGATTGCAAAGTGCTCTTATATGCGGGGTATACATAACCGTAATCTACAATCAAAGCAGCTCCTTTATTATTATATATCTTCTTCTCAAGTTTTTTTAATATTTCAACCCCAACTGAACATATTTCCACCACTGCACCATTAAAAAATTTTCCATTTGTCATCTGAGTAGCTGACACTGGAATCCATGATTCTTTTTTTCTGGATTCCAGTGTCACGCACTGGCATGACACCAAGAGACTGCCATCATCTTGTTTTGTCACCATATTTTCATACCACCCCTCATCATGATATACAAACTGATCTATCGGAAGAGCGTCAAAGAACTCATTTGCTAAAAAAATGGTTGGTTGTTCTGGTAGGTTGTCAATATTTTTGTGCCAATTAACATCTAAGCTTTTTAATTTTTCCTTTTGTATCTTCCGTAAAGTAGGGCTTATTTCAACTAAGTGGATCAACATTGAATTAAAAAAGCTGCTGTATTTTTTAGTGACTCTTATTATATCGTGAATGAGTGTTCCTTTGCCTGGCCCAAGTTCAACTAGAGAAAATTTTGATGGCTTTCCTAATTTTTCCCATGTATGCATTATCCAAACTGCAATTACTTCACCAAATAATTGGCTGATCTCAGGTGCGGTAGTAAAATCACCATCCTTACCAAGCGGTAATTTACTTGTATAATAGCCGTATTTTTCATGGTACAAAACGGCATTCATGAAATCACTGATGGATATTGATCCTTGACTTTTGTCAATTAATTCGTGTATATAAGTGAGCATGTTATTAATAAATGTTTAACTATAGCGTGCCATAATATAAAATAGTAGAGTATTTATATATATAGTATAAACTTAAGTTTGTGAGTAATAGTGCTTCAGTTATGGACGACAAAAACACCGATTATGTTGCCCTTATACCTCAAGATGATAGTATTGAATACAAATTTGAAGAAGCTGTCAATTTTATAGAAAACAAGGTTATAAATGCTGATGGGCTAACTTTAGCGGAAGTGTTTCAAGTGCTAGTTCAAATGCTAAATGGTGATCTAGAATTGGTAAAAAAAGTACTAGCATGTGCTAATATTATGGCAAAGCATGGAATGAAGGTAGCAAAAGAGTCGCAATTAAGCAGAGCTGATGTTCGCCGAGCTTTGGAAGGTAGAGAAAGTGTTGTCAATAGACAAGATTTTATAAAGAAACCACCTCTTCCACCTGCTATAAAATCGACCAAAAAGAAAAGTAGAGGTCTTTAAATGGCCGAATCTATAAAAAAATTTACTGTACAATGTGACTTCAAAGGGCAAAGTTCACCTTTTGCAATATATATAGGAAATCCAAAAAGCGATGCTCATCCAATTCATCATCAAGATTCCTGGCTTGTAAAAGAACGTGGAGGGAATATCCCTAATAAAGTAAAAGAAAGTCTACAAAAATTATATAAACTATCTCAAGAAAATGGAGTCTCTTTCTCAGAGTTATGCGCGTATGCCATTACTGTGGTTAGTAATAATGATAAAAAAAGTGACGACAAGGAGTAAGATAGTTTAATCCCTCAATATTTCATTTATAGAGATTTTCGATCTCGTCTTTTCATCCACTTTTTTTACTATGACTGCACAATAGGTTGAAATATTATTTTTAGATGGAATAGACCCTGGTACCACTACAGAATAAGGTGGCACTTCGCCGTAAAATACCTTGCTAGTTTCTCTATCAATAATCTTTGTTGATGCCCCAATAAACACGCCTATGCCAAGGACTGATCCTTCTCTCACTACCACACCCTCGGCCACTTCGCTACGTGCTCCAATAAAGCAATTATCTTCTATAATGACAGGTGAAGCTTGAATAGGCTCAAGAACTCCACCTATTCCCACTCCACCAGAAATATGACAGTTTTTTCCTATTTGCGCACAGCTACCAATCGTTGACCAGGTATCTATCATTGTTCCTGAATCAACATATGCACCAACGTTGATAAAACTTGGCATTAGAACAACATTTGTACCTATATAAGCAGATCGGCGAACAAAACACCCAGGAACTGCTCTAATTTTTAACCGGCGAAATTTCTCCTCATTCCATTCACTAAACTTGTTACCGATCTTATCAAACCAGCAATTGGTATTATCTATTATTTTATTTTCTTCGGTGAGAAAATGTAATAATATTGCTTGCTTTATCCACTTATGTACTACCCATTCTCCACTTGATAGCTTTTCTGCTACTCTAATTTTGCCACTATCAAGGAGCTCAATTACCTCTTTAATTGCTATTCTTGCTGTTTTCTTTAGATTACAGTCATTAAATTTTTCTCTATTTTTCCAAATATCTTTTATCTCACTCTGTGTTTTTTTTAGTTGCAAACCTTCCATTTGTTATATATATATTGATATTAAATTTGTAGCTCGTATCATTTGGGCTTGTTACTACTTATATGTAAGTGCTATGAAAATACAATGTAATAGTTGTACTAAAACTTACTTAGTATCTCCTAAGCAAATTGGCGCGTCTGGAAGAAAGGTAAAATGTACGAACTGCAATCACATATGGCGTGAATATCTAGAAGAAGTGTCAAACAAATCGCACTCTGCTAATATACAGGAAAAAAAAGTTAGTGGAAGGAATTTTTTACAAAATCTAGCATTTACCACTCTAGCTTTTGCAACAGCTACAGGGTTATGCGTCGTAATTGCTAACGGCATCTTTCCTAGAGAGATGAACAAAGCATACAAAACGATCAGTTTATACAAGGATTCAATAAGCTATAAATTAGGGTACAAAAAAGAACAAACAGAAAGTCCAAATGTAAAAAAACTTGCTGTAAATAAGTTTTATCAAGACTACCTTTTTTTATCTAATTTAAGATCTAGTTAAATAGGCATACCGATATCGGTCTCTAGCTACTCAGATGGTGCTTAGGGTGACAGAGTTTTGAAAATAAGTTATTTTTTAGCAAAAAAGGCAGCCCATGAGTATTAAAATTGCACCTTCTATACTTTCAGCAGATTTTGCAAAATTAGGGGAAGAAGTAAGAAAAATTAGCGATTTAGGTGTGGATTACATACACATAGACATTATGGATGGGAATTTCGTTCCAAATATTACAATTGGTCCTAGCGTTGTTTCTGCAATACGTAAATATAGCAATCTTCCTTTTGATGTGCATTTAATGGTCAAATCTCCTGGTAACCACATTGAAAGCTTTATAAATGCTGGTGCTGATATTATCACTGTACATGCAGAAGCAGAGACACACCTTGAGAGGTTGATAAGAAAGATAAAGTCATACAAAAATGTAAACGACGAAAAAAAACCGATTCAAGTTGGAGTTTCAATTGTTCCTTCAACTTCTCCAAGTGTGCTTGAATATATAATACATGAGCTAGATATTGTGCTGATTATGACAGTCAACCCTGGCTTTGGAGGGCAGGAATTCATTCATTCACAGTTGAACAAGATATCTACTATAAAAAAAATGATACAAGAGCGTAACCTTAAAACACAAATTTCAGTAGATGGTGGAATTAACTTTTTTAACGCAGCTGATATAATAAAAGCAGGTGCAGATATTTTAGTTGCGGGATCGGCGATATTCAAGGCTGAAGATATTAAGAAGGCCATAAACTATCTTAAAAATCCATCGTAGTAATCCTATATAGCTAAAGTGGCTTAGGTTTACCTACAATTTGAAAAACAACAAATTCGTCATTCCGCTACTCGTTAGCGGAATCTATGCTGAGATACCGCGGCGGTATGACGTAGAAAAACCTTTCTTGGGTTGTATCCGTTCAGCTAAGCGGTGTGAGAGATGATAGATAAGAGGTTTTGGAAAGGATTGAGACCCCTTTGTTTCCATGTCAAGTATAATGAAATTATCCGTTCAAGTTCCCCACTTCGATTGGGTAAAATATGAATTTTTGCGATAAACGACATAATGCCGTATCTGCTGTTCAGCATGGTTGTTTGTCAGCGGAATGTTTTCTGGGTCATCTAAAAATTTCCACATCATTCTTTCAGATTTCAAAATATTCTTTGCAACTCGAGAAGCTCCAATTGCTTCAGGTAAACGGCTTCAAGTAATACCTTGTACGTTTTCGCAACTTTCTGGCACGTCTGGTAAATCTAAAAAAATCTATCTCATTTTTTAGCAAGGCCTTTTTTAGTGCAAATAATTCAGTGGCTACGTTTCTTAAGTAACAGCCCAGAACTTTAACTTCAACTATGTGCTAATCTTTCAAAATCTCTTGATAAATGTGCCCAACAGATTTGCCTATTCTTATCGGCAAAGTAGTTGTATGCTGCGTACCTGTCGTAAGCTATTGCGATTGCAGAACTTACTATTTTGTAAAACCTTCATTCCTCTTGACTCTGTCAATTTTATAAAACTTGCTGTATTACTGGCAAACATCCAGCACCAACCAAGTTTACCTTTGTTATAATGGCTCGTTTCATCGATATGCAGAACTTCACTTTTACTTACTTCTTGCTCGATTTGCTCATATGCTTCTTGGCATTTTTCTGCAACTCTAGCCTCGCTATTTGACACGCTACCAACACTGATGTCCAGGTTGAAAATATTTTTTATAATATTTGCTACTTCTCTTTTCGAGTTCTTGTAAAATCCGCTCAGCGCCGCAATTGTTGACTTAACTTTTGGACCAAATGTATCCGCAGTAACACCTTCTGGTAGCCTGCTACTTTTTCTTTTTCCACACTTGCAACAGCGGCCATTGGTATTCCACAACATAAGCTGGCAAATCAACTTTTTGATGAATGTATGGCTCTTTCGATATCGCAATTTCTCCTCCGCACTCGCAAGAACTCTATTTTCACCACTTCATCTGCTTCCATTTTAGGGCGATACTTTCCTTCATGCCCAATCTGTGCCCCTATTTTCCTGTCACTTTTTTTCTTTTTCTTCTTTAGCTTGTATAACTCTTTTGAGCTCGGTATCGATGAATTTTGTGAATTCAGACCTAGTCTTTCTTTCAATTCAGCATTTTCGATTCTTAGCGCCTTATTCTCAGATCTAAAATTTTCGTTTTCTATCTCTAACCTCTTTATCTCTGCTTTTAGTTGCTCTATCTCTATTTTAAAGCTTTCACAGAGCTTGAGAAGACTAGCTAGTAGATCAGACATATTTACCACACATACTACTTGTGATATTATGTTTTTAGCACTCCTTGTCTACTTTTTATTTTACCGCTCCGCTGAACGGATACCTTTTTTTTACTGTTTGAGTATGTAAGGATTATGACGACCTATCCCAAACCTCAACTATATCCTCACTAAACTCTATTATCTTTGTTTTTTTAAACTGATAACAGTTGTTAATGAATTGAATCCCTAAATCTCCTACAAAAGGAGTGGCATCATTGCCTAAAATTTTACCACTGCGGCATATTATCAACCTGTCGATTAAATTACACTTTAATAGTTCTGTGATTAACACTCCTCCACCTTCAACTAATAATCTTGTTATACCAATTTCTGAAACAAGTTTTAATGCCATGTCCTTTAGGCAAACCTTACCTGCGTTGCTTGAATTAACTACTAAGTAGTTAATGTTTTTTATTTTTTTCTCTACTTCTTTATTTGTGATGACCCAAGTTATTACTTTGTCTGCAGTCTTTGCAATGTTATGCTCTTCCTTTAATCTCCCTTGACTATCTATAATTAGCCTTATTGGCGATCTACTTCCGAGTCCTGGTAATCTGCAAGTTAAGAGTGGATCATCATTAATAAGAGTATTGCTGCCAATCATAATTGCATCATATTTCGTTCTGAGCTCATGCACCCAGTTTCTCGTATTTTCACTTGTTATCCATTTGCTATCGCCTGTAAATGTTGCGATTTTTCCGTCAAGAGTTGTTGCGACTTTGCAAGCTATAAATGGTCTATGTAATTCTTTAGTGGTGAAAAAACCGACATTCAGTTCTTTTGCCTCTTTTTGCATAATACCTTGCTCAACTTCAATTCCTGCTTCTTTCAGAGCTTTCATGCCTCTGCCTGAAACTCTACTATCTGGGTCAATAGTTGCAATTACTACTCTTTTTATGCTAGCTTTTATGATTTTTGCAGTGCAAGGCCCCGTGACTCCGTGATGACAACATGGCTCAAGAGTGATATATATAGTTGCGCCATGAGTTGAATCTTTAGCGTTTTGCAAAGCGACTACCTCCGCATGCGGACGCCCACCAATCCCTGTGTATCCCTCACTAACAATTGTACCATCCTTTACAATAATACACCCGACAGCAGGATTTGGTGCAACATTTCCAAGATTTTTTTCTGCAAGCCTTAATGCAATTGACATGAAATGATCATCAGTCATTAGAAAGAAGTCATTTCGTATGAGGTATCAAAAATTCTTCTGTGCTCGTGTATAGCAAATCTATCTGTCATACCTGAGATATAGTCACATATTATTACTGAACGCTGAGATTCACAAGCGAGTTTGCTCCACTCTGTGGGAAGTAATCCTGGGTTTTCATAAAAACATTGAAAGAGTTCCTGTATTATGCGTTTTGCTTTGTTCATCGTTCTACTCAGTTTATAGCTTCTGTATATTTTCTCCATGTTGAATCTTTTCATTTCTTTTGTAGCATTCGCAACTTCTGGTGAAAATGTGACTAGCATTTTATTTAGACTTCTTACGTCTTCTACGCTTTTTATTTTGTGATCTTCAATATTTCTTTCAGTCTGAGAAACAACATCACTTATCATAGTTCCTATAGTTCCACTCAGTGATTCATGTATGAGTTTGCTCTGAGGCAATTCTGAATATCTGCTCCTTATGTCTTTAAACATTTTTTCAATTAAAGGAACATTCAGCAAATCTTCGATGGTTACTAAATTCGCCCTGAGTGCATCATCAAGATCGTGAACACTGTAAGCAATATCATCGGCAATTGAAGCAACTTGCGCTTCAATGCTTGAAAATTCTTCAAGTTTTAGATCATATTTTTTGTTGTATTCTAATAACAGCTGATTATTTGTAGAAGACTCCACGTTTTGACCAAGCAAGGGACCGTTATGTTTTGCAACTCCTTCAATCACCTCCCAACTTAGATTCATACCATCAAAATCAGCATGTTTTTGTTCGAGGTAAGTTAAAATCCTTATAGCTTGAACATTATGATCAAACTCATACTTCTCGTTATCAAGATTCAAATCTTGAACTGATTTCTTTAGAGCATCTTCACCTGCATGACCAAATGGAGGATGACCAAGATCATGTGCGAGCGCTATGCATTCAGTGATATCCTCATTTAAGCCAAGTCTACGCGCAATGGACCTTGCAATTTGTGCAACTTCAAGGCTATGAGTAAGCCGAGTGCGATAGTAGTCGTGCTCATAATTGATAAAAACTTGTGTTTTGTACTCCAATTTTCTAAACGCATTAGAGTGAATGATGCGGTCCCTATCACGCTGAAAGCAGCTGCGATTCTCATCTTCTGGCTCTTTGAAGTATCTCCCTTTTGTTTTGCTTGGAAAACATGCATAATTTAATAGAAAGTTATTGTTTGACATGTAAAATTTCTACTATAATAAGTTATCAATAATAAGCGGTGGTTACTATGTCAACAAATTACAACATCAACTTAACTGATAATGCACTAAAAAAAATCCACTCTCTTGCAGAGCAGGAAGGGGATAAGAGTTCCATTTTACGGGTTGCAGTTTCAGGTGGTGGGTGTTCTGGCTTCAAATACAATTTTCTTATGGATCAAATGAATAAAAATCTATCTTTGGATGATGAAGACGATGATTACGATGATGAGTTTGATGACGAAGACGAAGATGATGACTATGAAGAAAGTGAGGACTATAGAAGCCACTCCAGTTTTAGCGAAAAAGGTAAAGATATAGTAATTAATGATGAAAATGGAAACCCTGTATTAATGGTTGATAATTGTTCAGCAAAATTTTTAAATAACTCAGTTATAGATTATACTGAGGATCTCAGTGGTTCTGGTTTTCAAATAAAGAATGCCTTTGCTAAGTCTCAATGTGGTTGTGGTAACAGTTTTTCGGTTTAATTATTACTAAAACTTAGATGCCTTCTGGATCTTTTAAACATGGGTGGTAATGTAGCACTAGAACTAACTTCCGTAGATAAAAGCTTCAAGAACAATTCTGCTGTTGTAAAGGATATCAACTTAAGTGTCACAAGAGGGCAAGTAGTAGCGCTGATTGGCGATTCAGGTGCAGGGAAAACAACTATATTGCAAATCGCAGGCTTGTTGGACAAGCCAACTTCAGGTATAGTTACGATAGATGGAATAAATTGCACACAAGCCAGTAATAAGCATAAAACTCATGTAAGAAGAAATTTTCTTAGTTTTGTTTATCAATTTCACTATTTGTTACAAGAGTTATCGGTGTTGGAAAATATTATGCTTCCTCAACTCATTGCAGGAAAAAGCAAAGCTGAAGCAAAAAAAAATTCGCAAGCAATGTTGGAAAAATTTGGTCTGGAAAACAAAGCAAGTAGCATGGTATCTGAAGTTTCGGGTGGGGAAAGGCAGAGAGTTGCAATTGCAAGAAGCATTGTAAATTCTCCAAAGCTTTTACTTGCAGATGAGCCAACAGGAAACTTAGATCCAACAAATTCTTTTAACGTGTTTTTACTGCTACATTCATACGTAAAGGAAAATAACAGCTCTATGCTTATAGTAACACACAATCATCTCCTTGCAGAAAAGGCAGACTGCATTTTCCAATTGAGAGATCGATCATTAGTGAAGTTGTGAATAGGAAAAATAGCACAATTTCTATGCCTTATACTTATCTAACCAATGATCATTAACAGAGTACAACTCGCATGAAATGCTTTCATTGCTTTTTATACACGGACTTTTTAACTTACGCTGTTTACTTAGGGAACACCCCGATAACATAAACACAGCTAAAACAAAAAATAATAGCTTTTTAAACATAACAAAACCTTTTCATTTATATTACTACACTCATTTCTCTTGTTTGTAAAGATTAGGCATATTCTTTTACCCTTACCTCTTTTTTGACCTTTTGAAAAGAAATAGTTGCACTATTCAAGCGCAGTTTTATATAATTGCCCACGATTTGAGTCACTTCCTCTTCTTTATCCTTTAGAAAGTGATTAGTATCATCTATTATATAGTATTTCATGTGATCACTTCTTACTGAATTTATCAACCTTTTTGCTAATTCTGTTACATCGCTTTCTTCTGAGATTGTATCATTACTGCTTTGTATTATAAGCCCAGAAACTGGACAGGGAGAAAGAAAAGAAAAATCGTACTTAGTTACCGGAAGAGAAAGAGCAATAAAACCCACTATCTCAGGGCGGCGTATTGTTAGCTGCATAGCCACCCATGCTCCAAAAGAAAAACCAGCGATCCAAATTGGAACATTGCTAGGATTATGTTCCTGAAGCCAATCAATGGCTACCGCAGCGTCAGTTAATTCTCCTATACCCTTATCAAAAGCTCCGGTAGATTTTCCCACACCACGAAAGTTAATTTTCAATGCAGAAAAATTGTTATCGATAAAAGACGTATATGTACTATGTACAATTTTACTATCCATATTACCACCATATTGAGGATGATGATGTAAAACCAGCACAACCGGCGCGTTGGCCTCTTTGCTTTGGTGGTATTCACCTTCTATCTTTCTTGTTGCATTATTCAAAAAAACTTCAACCATGGTAACCCCTAATAAGAACCCGCTTGACAGGTATTAATGACGTGAGTTATTAATTATGTATTAATTTCGCTGTTTTTGCAATAAATTTTTTATCGTGTTAAAGCTAACGTACATAGTTATGGCTATAGTTGATGGTAAACTTATTTAAGTGACAGATGAGTCCATTCTCTTTAGAAAATAGTGGTTGCGTATATGCTGATTACAATGCAACTGCTCCAATTAGTGAAAATGTAAAAAAAAGTATATTTGAGGTCTTGTTAAAACAAACGCTCAATCCATCATCACTACATAAAAGAGGACAAGAAGCGAGGAAGATTCTTCAGGATGCAAGAGATAACGTACGTGGTGCTATTGGCGTCTCAAGTGATAAAGAAATAGTTTTTACGTCTGGTGCAACTGAAGCGAATAACCTTGTTATGAGAGGAATAGCAGGCTACCTGCATATAATTTCAGCTATAGAGCATCCTTCAATTCTTAATTCTGCATGTAATCCATATATAATACCTGTTAATCAGGAGGGCATTGTTGACTTTTTAGAGCTAGAAAAAATTCTAAGCGAACTTAAAGGAAACAAAGCAATAGTTTCAGTTATGATGGCAAATAACGAAACCGGAGTTATTCAACCTATTGAGGAAATAGCTGAAATAGCCCACAAATTTGGAGCAATTTGCCACACTGACACTGCTCAAAGTGTTGGGAAAATTAAAGTTAATATGGAAGATTTAGGAGTGGATTTACTCACTTTATCCGCCCATAAATTTGGCGGTGTAGCAGGCAGTGGAGTTTTAATATTCAATAAAGAACTTGCGATAGAACCTATTATAATAGGTGGTGGACAAGAGAAGGGATTGCGTGGTGGTACGGAAAATATTGTTGCGATTGCAGGCCTTTCTGCTGCGCTGCAAAATATTCCAGACCTTCTATCAAAAATGGATGAAGTAAAGGAGCTACGTGATCAATTAGAGTGTGAATTATTAAATCTTGCCAGTGACATAAGAATCTTCGGTAAAAACTCTAAGAGGCTGCCAAACACAAGTTTTATTTATATGCCAGGAGTAAAGAGTGATGTGCAGCTTATGCATTTTGACTTGAATCATATTGCAGTTAGTAATGGCTCCGCATGTTCTTCTGGAAAAGTTGAGCCTTCCCATGTTTTGCTTGCAATGGGGGCAACAAAAGAGCAAGCAGAGTGTTCAATTAGAATCAGTATAGGTCCAGAAACTAAACCACAAGACATAAAAAAAATAGTGGATTGTTGGTATAATATCTACAAGCAGAACACCTTGGTATAGATAATACGTGGTATCATGCAGGCACTGGCCGAGCATTAGATGTAAAAAATTACTTTACAACCCCGCGGTATCTCTAGATCCCGCTAACAAGCAGCGGGATGACGGTTGTTAGGCTAGCTGTCATCCAAGTAGCTGACACTGGTTCCTTTATGACGGCAGTGCCCCTATGGTGTCATTCCAGTGTCCTGACTACTTGGATCTAGCAAGCTTTGCTTGCAAATAAGTCTAATACGTGTCGCGTTTTATGCCAAAACACAATTGGAGTTACATGCAAAATAGATCCCAGACTGGGATGACAAAAAAAGAGCACTGGAATGACACCATTTGCTGTGCAATTTACCTTCAAAAATGAATGTTCGTACAGCTATGGATTCATTCGCGATATCTCACCATAGATCCCGCTGACAAGCAGCGGTATGACGGTTATCAGTAAACATGAATTACTTTAGCTATGCAATCAGGCTTCCTAAAAACACTTTGTAGCCAATCAATTCTTGAGTATAAAAAGAATTCCTTTAATAATAAGGTATGCTAATCAGGAATTTAATAAAACAAGCAACTCAAGTAGGAAGCAGTGAAAATGCAATACGGTATGTCGAATATCTCTATCAATTTGAGAAGTTTAGAAACACATTAAACCTCACTTTATCACTAATAAAGCAAAACAGGCTCTCATTTGAAATATACCAAGAGGGATTAGTGGATATGGAAGAGGGAGTGTGTAAGACAATCAGGTCTTCCAGTGTAAATAGATATGTTATTGTACTGAGGAAGTCAAACCCATACATTATAGTGCATGAACTTTCACACATGGTTGAAAATGAACTGAACTTAAGTTTGGAACAGGAATTTCTCCATAAAGTTTACCAGGATATTGAGCAGAACCTAAAGCAAGCAAATATTCTTGTGCAGAAAATTATCGGCCAAGTTATATTTAAGGAGATACAGGCTTATCAAACTGCAAAATCACGTGCATCTGAATTATTTGCACGCTATTTTGAGCTATTTGCTTGGGCGCAGGAGGTTTACCCTAAAGATAAAGAATACTTAATCCGCACTCAAGACTTAAACAAAGTGTTCCTTGCTACTGGCCAATGGAAAAAGAGCTACCTTGATTCACAAATGATGGAGAGAATAGATAAGGAAATCAAGGAATACAGCAATAAAACTGCCACTAAAGACGTAACCAAAGTGCAAAGCAGTTGGACTAATAAATTTTCTCCTGGGGGCAAAAAAATTAGCTCTATATTTGGAGATGATGATTAGCTTATAGTGCAGGTTTTCCTACGTCATGCCGCCGCGAACCGTCATACCGCGATTCATTCTTTTGGTGTACGAACATTGCAATTTGCAGGTAATTTGAGTAGTAGATGGTGTCATTCCAGTGCTTGACACTGGAATCCAGGAATTTGGATTGGGTACTAAGTTGGTGAGCATAAAAGTGGCTGATCTTATGTTAAAACACAACGTTCTTGATGAGATTACGGCAAGGCTGGATTCCAGTGTCAAGCACTGGAATGACACCATTTGCTGTGCAGTTTACCTTTAAGAATGAATGTTCGTACAGTTGTGCGCGGTATCTCATCAGCTAACACGTAGCGGAATGACGGTTGTCGGTAAATCTTTTAGCTATAGAAGTTAACTTTGCAGTTAACTTCTACAGCGTTTCAAAGTATAGTTTTGGTAATACAGTAACTAAATATACATGAAAACCATTTTAGCTGTTGAAACAAGCTGCGACGAAACTGCAGTAGCGATTGTAAATAGTGACAAGCAAGTCCTTGCTCACGAAATTCTCTCCCAAGCAGAACACAAAAAACGTGGTGGGGTGATCCCTGAAATAGCTTCACGTGCTCATATGGAGCATTTAAGTGGTCTAATAAAAAGCGCCGTGGAAAAATCTAACCTTAACTTTTGTGACCTCAATGCAATTGCAGCAACATCAGGACCAGGACTCATAGGTGGATTAATAGTTGGTACAATGATGGCTAAAGCAATTGCGCATGTAGCACAAAAACCATTCATTGCAGTGAATCACTTAGAAGCGCATGCATTGGTTATTAGGTTACTGCATGAGGTAAAATTTCCATTTTTAGTCCTACTAATATCAGGTGGTCACTGTCAATTTTTAATTGCACAGGATGTAGGTAAATACATTAAACTTGGAGAAACGCTCGATGATTCACTAGGAGAAGCATTTGATAAAGTTGCTAAGATGCTGGGTTTAAGCTACCCAGGAGGCCCATTAATTGAAAAGTTGGCTAAAAAAGGCAATGGCACAAGATTCAAACTGCCAAGGGCAATGATAAAACGTTCTGGATGTAACTTTTCGTTTTCTGGGATTAAAACAGCAGTAAAAAACTTAGTACAAGAACTTAAAATGAGCGAGCAAGATGTGTGTGATGTATGTGCTTCGTTTCAAGAGTGTATTAGTGACATACTGCTGGACAGGGTTAGTAATGCAATTATTATGGCCGAATCTTTAAATATCAAAATCAATGACTTTGTGATTACCGGCGGAGTTGCAGCAAATAATTTCTTGAGAGAAAAATTAAAACAACACATAAACTTAAACATATTTTTTCCCCCTAACGACCTATGTACAGACAATGCAATTATGGTTGGATGGACAGGAATTGAAAGGTTACAGAAAAATTATATAGATCCACTTAATTTTGCACCAAGACCTAAGTGGGAGTTAGAGAGTTATTAAAAGCTCTCAATTCTGAATTATAGCTAAAGTGACTTAGGTTCTCTAATTGCACATAAGTCAACAATAATTTTCACACAAATCAAAACAGCATATCTTCTCCATAATCCTTGGTAATTTTACATAAGTTAAAAGTAGCATATGGTTCTCTCCGCGGTCTGAGATGACAATAAATTTGTCAAGCCGCATTATACTTGTTAGGCGGAAGTGGACGGCAACATGTTTACCACGAAGTCTAACTAAGTTCTTGCTTGTCCCTTCCATCGGCATTGCTATCTTTATTTTCAATAAAATTATTGTCCTATGCTCTTTTGATGTTTATTGATAATAAAATTCTGTTTTATCAACCAACATCCTATGCATAATTACAGCTAATTTTCTTGCTACTGCTACAATTGCTTTTTTCATTCCTTTTTTCTTCGCAACCCCAGTTTTTTAATTTAAATGTCCTCTTGGTAACTGTAAGCATTGTTTGTGCAGCTTCATATAACATACTTCTACATTCCGCTGGTCCCATCTTTGATATGCTGCCATGCCGATCAACTT
>NZ_JAPQLM010000181.1:0-8739 GCF_028981765.1 Wolbachia endosymbiont of Drosophila seguyi | reverse complement strand
TACATTAATAGTTCTTAAATATTTAGTACTGTAGAATTAAATTATTAAGTTTTATGAAGGAAGTAAAAATGGTGGAAAGCTTTTCAGGTAACAACAAAGGCAGTAATTTTATTGAGGAGGCAAAAATAATGGAAAATTTTTCAGATAATAACGGAAACGGTAGCTCAATCTTCCAAGGAAAAATCAGGGAGCAAGATTTCTCTGCAGAGCAGAAGCTAAATGAACTAAAAGCAGCCATAGAGGAGCTTACCAGACAAGATTTGCTCAGGAGGCTCGAGTGTGAGCGTCAGGCTTCTAGTTGTATCGATGAAATATCATCTCAAGCAGAGCTACATATCGGAGAAGGTGATGATGAGGATTACTTCACTGGTGAAAAAGGAAGAGTACTCGGAGATTTCTGGAATTTCTTTGAATCTCTCTTCAACCTTTTTGAAGTAGATGTAGATGATCCGAAAATCTACCAAATGCTCAAGGAGAAGAAAGAAAAAAACCTGATTGCTGCGATAGTGAAGTTTTTGCGTGATAAGCTTAAGGAGTTAATCAAGAAGATTTTTGCACGCGATTTAAGTTTCAATCAGAAGTTGGACAAAGAGATAAAAGAATTGCAGGAAAAATTAGGCAGTGGTGAGTTATCAGAAGAAGAGTTTGCAAGGGCGTTAGAAAGATTAACTGCATTGCAAGATCTGAAACTCAGGTTACAAATGGCCGTTGTCGGATGGATTGTTACAATGTTCGCAGAGATGTTTGGAGTTGAGTTGGCGGCTGCGGTAGAGGCATCTACAGAAAAAGAAGATAAAAAAGCAGAAAAAGAAGATAAAAAAGCAGAAAAAACATCATTAGAAGCAACTAAAGAAGTTTGCGAAGACGTAGAAATGAAAGTGGATGAAGGAGAAAAACCTAAAGTGCCAGTTTTCCTTTTTGAAATTTCACCAGGATTTGTAAGACCGGTTGTTCTGAGCAAACCAGAACTTGAAATTGCGTCAGATCCTTTGAAACATCTATTGCGTCTTGCTGAGCTTGAAAGAAAATATCATGAAAATTCACAAAAACCAGAAAAAGTGAATGAAGAGAAAAAAGCGAAACCTGAACCGAAGAAAGAGGTGTGTCCACCGAAACTTCCAGACAAGAAGCCTGTGGCAAGTGGGATAAAAATTAATTTTAATAAAATAAAGAATATTGGTTTCCGAGAAAGGGATGCGAATACTAGTGTTAATGGAAGAGGAACCACGCCACCCACTAATGGACAAGGAAACAAGCTTGATAATGGGAAGAAAAACGAGTCTGCTAGTTATGCAGCAAGCCGTCTGAATGGTAATGTTAATAAGAAAGAAGCGGATAACCTTTACACCGAACTTGCAAAAGAACTTGCCAATTTTAAAATAGGTGTTTGGAATGGTGCTGAGAATGAAGGTTCTGTGAATGATGCTCAATCACCAAGAGGATTGACTAATGATGTAAAAGTTGAGAAATGTGTAGAAGGTCAATCAGTAGGAAAGACATAATCGTGAAGGTAGTTAGATCCCAGTGTCTGGGCACTGGGATGACACCCTCTTGGATGGAAACCAGCGTCAGCTACTTGGATGACGCCTCACCATGTCATTCCAGTGCGTGACGCTGGAATCCAGGAGTATAAAAATGACGAATAAAATTTATACTAAAAAATATAAAAAAAGTGCTTGCACTACAATTTATTTTTAGTATACTAATTACATAATATTTTTACTTAGGGGTCAATATGTATAGTAATAATGATAAAAAAGATAGCGATAAAGGGTTTACTCCAAGCAGCAGGTATGAAAAGTATAGCGGTTCTAATCCGGTAATGCTTGAGGCACGTGAAAGACAGAGACGTGAAAGTAGCAAGCCTGGCTCGCAAATGGAGAGTAGTAGCTCTACTAGTGCTGGCAGTAGTAAAGGTAAAAGTAAGTAATGTTGTTTCATCACAATTTTAGTAGGGGGAGTTATGGGTAATTCTACAAAAGAGCTAGTTAACGCATTTAACTTAAATAATTATGGTATTGATAAGGTCAATACTAATTTTACTGTAGAAGGTAAAAAGATTGTTGGTTTATTTGCCAGTGGTACTAATACAAAAGAATATCTGCGAAGAATAGGAGAGGAGATAATAAAGCAGCACTACAGTGATGGAACTGAGTTAGCAAGTGAATATTATAACTTAAACTATTTTCCATTTGTTCTAGATGCTAATCCTGATAAAGAGGATTTAGGTAATGGCATAGTGAAAGTAAAGCTTGCAGATTCTACAGATAATGGAGTAATTCGTAACTTGAAGGTTCATTTTGCTAATGAGTTTGAGGGGGCTGTGAGATCTAAAGTGGCTGCACTTCTACAAGAATTAGTAGGAATAACGAAGGAACAAGCATATGAATGGGTCAATGGAATTGTTGGAACAGGAGCGATAGGTAGTCCTTATCTATACTGTATAGCTTTTAGCAACGAGTACCTCGAAAAAAGGTATAATTCGAGGATTTTTGAGCTATTGAAGAGTCTTTATATCAGTGAATTTAACTCAAGATTAGAGGCGTGTGGTCTTAAGAGTTCAGGCTTTTATGAATATAAAGATGGTATGTTATACATTAAAAATGTGAGTGATAAGGTAGTCAGGAGTGTAACAGAATATGTTAAAGGGCGAGTAGCGCTTGATTTTAGAACTCCAGGCAGCGTAGAGTCTAAAGTTGAAAATTGTAAAAATGTTTTGAGTGAACTAATTCTTAAAGCGACAGGAAAGTTTGTTGACGGGTATGATTATGATGACTTTACAAACAAAAACAAAATAAAGAATGGGCATAGTTTTGCTCTTATACCTTTTATAGAAGAGAATGGTCAGTTGAAATCTTTAAGTTCTAGGGATGCATCAAAGATTAATGGAGGAATATTTAATGGTTTTCATTGTATAAGTGATATTAGAGGCAAAACTGCAAATCCACAATTTGCTAATTGTAAAGAGCCAGTTTATGCTTTCTCTAATAAGCAGATTGCTCAGTTACTTCCTAAAATTATGGGGTCTCCAATTGCATATAATCAAATAAACGGACGTTTTGAATTTGCAGTTGATCTTGAGAATTTTAAGAGACGTAGCTCGAGTCGATCCTCCTCAACGGTAACTTCTCCACTCAATTCTCCTACACATGCAGAGCCACCAAGAACACCGCTTGAACAAACTGGGGCTAGGTTTTTTGAATCTAGAGGAGACAGAGATAGTGGTCTTGGTGATTCACCTCCACAACTTAAGGATTCTGGTTCTTCAAGTGGTGGTCCAAGTTCTGGCTTAACTGAATTGTCATCACCGACACAGAAGTTTCCCAAGCGAAGTCGTGGTGAAGGGTTAGAGAGGCCTCCCAGGCAGGGATCAGAAAGAGAGGAAGGAAAAGGGGGGCTGTTTCAGTTGGTGCCGGGGGAAATAGATTCAAGTCAATCCACTGGTGATCAATCACAGCTATCTTTGAATAGATCATCATCGATTTCTTCTCCTATAGCATGGGATGATTCAACATTCTTAAATCCTGAGGTTTCTAATGAGGAACCTAAAAAACAGCAAGTTACTAAGGAAAAGGAAGAAGAAAAGTTGTTTAAAGCATTGCTTTATTGGTTTAACTTAAATAATTATGTTTTGGATCCTCCTCATACTAACTTTATTGTAAAAAATGGGAAGATTGCTAGTTTAATTGATGATAGTGTTGATGTAAAAGAGTATTTAGAGGAGACAATAGATAAAACGAAAGAAGAGTATCGTGTCAATAAGGAAGAAGCCTATGATCTCAATGAGTTTCCATTTCAATTTCTTTCTAATTGTGAGAAAAACCAAGAAACAACAGTTGTTGCTAATATAAGTCGTGGTGCCTTACTTAACTTAAAAGAACTTTTTAGTCGGGAGCGTGAGGGAAAAGTAGAAATAAAAGATATCGACATTAACATCGTCGAAAAGGCAGTGAAATCTGAAAAGGACAAATGGGTAAATTTTCAGGTGCAAGAACATGGGTTATCCCCTAAAAAAGCAATTAAAACCTGTTATCCCGATGAAAGCGTATTAGAATATATTTCAATTACAAAAGACAAAGGTGGATACTGGATTAACCGTGATTATGATGGTTGGGAAGTAGAGTCGTTTAGGAAAGAGCAATGGCCTGCTAAAGGTACGTCAAAAGCTGAAAAGATGAAGTCCGAAGATAATAAAGACGGCGGTATCTCTTCAGCGGAGGCGACTGATGCTGAAAACGTAAGCTCTAAAGCTGAGGCAACAACAAGTGGTTATGAGTCTATGGATTGTGAGAATACTAGAGGAGGATCGCCAAAACGTACTCTAGAGTTGAGTGTGGGAATGGAAGAATTGACAATATCCACAGACCTGTATGCCACTAAGGCCGAGCAGCACTATCCCATAAAAAAATTTAGAAGCAATTGATCTAATCCACCGCTCTCAGCCACCTAAGCGTTTTATTAGGGTTAGGGTAAAGTCCCTGACCCTAAAGGCACTGGTGTTAGTTTTTCTCATCCATTGCAGATATTGCGCGGTACTAAATGTTTAAAAAGTATTAATATAAAGATATCAATAAAATTATTTACATTTTTATACTATGCACATTACATCATGTGTTATTTAACCTTACAATAATTTTTTTATTCTTGCTGCTTCTTCAAATTCTAAATTTTCAGCATGCTCTATCATTTGCTTTCTCAAATCATCCTTATTAGTATTTACTTTCGGTTCTGCTATTGCCCTCTCCTGTAAGGTGTTTGATATAGGTTTTATTATAGTCTTTGGGACAATATTGTGCAATATATTATGTTCTTCTTGTTTTTTTCTTCTTCTTTCGGTCTCTCTTAATGCACGGTCCAGAGAACCAGTGATTTTATCTGCATACAAAATTACTCTACCTTCAGCATTACGCGCAGCACGACCAATCGTTTGAATTAATGAAGTTTCCGATCGCAAAAATCCTTCTTTATCAGCATCCAAAATTGCAACCAACCCACACTCTGGAATATCAAGACCTTCCCTCAGCAAGTTAACACCTACTAAAACATCGATTTCTTTAGATCTCAATTTGTATATAATTTCTATTCTCTCCAGCGCAGCAATATC
This sequence comes from Wolbachia endosymbiont of Drosophila seguyi, assembly GCF_028981765.1. NCBI lineage: Bacteria > Pseudomonadati > Pseudomonadota > Alphaproteobacteria > Rickettsiales > Anaplasmataceae > Wolbachia > Wolbachia endosymbiont of Drosophila seguyi. The sequence goes on along the minus strand of NZ_JAPQLM010000181.1, from coordinate 3,635 downwards.
AGAATGCAAATAACTCACTCTCATATTCATCTCACTCATATATTCAGCTAAATTTTCAGCCATTTTTTTCGTCAATGTAGTGATTAAAACACAAAATCCCCTCCCTATTGTCACTTGTGCCTCATGAATTACATCATCAATTTGACTCTCTATTGGTTTTACAATGCAGATTGGGTCCGTAAGCCCTGTTGGACGGATAACTTGCTCTATAAATACATTACTGGTCTTTGCCAACTCATACTTTCCGGGAGTGGCTGAAATGTAAACAGTCTGCGGCCTAACTCCCTCCCACTCTTCAAATTTTAATGGACGATTATCAAAAGCGGAAGGGAGCCTGAAGCCATAGTCAATCAATTTCTTTTTACGCGCCTCATTACCACTGTACATCGCACCAACCTGAGGAACGGTGACATGACTCTCATCAACAAATAAAATTACGTCTTTAGGTAAATATTCAAACAAAGTAGGTGGTGGATCCCCAGCTTCCATTCCATAGAGATAACGCGAATAATTTTCAATACCTTTACATATTCCTGTTGTTCTCATCATTTCGATATCAAAATTAGTGCGTTGCTCGAGGCGCTTTGCTTCAATAATCTTGTTTTGCGAGTAGTAATAATCCAAGCGTTCATGCAGCTCTTTTTTGACTAGTTCAATTGCCTGCAACAAAGCCTCACGCGGGGTTATGTAATAGCTATTTGGAAAAATGGTGATTTTATTTACGCCTTTGGTAACATTGCCCGTTATAGCATCAACTTCAGAAATTTCTTCTATTTCATCGCCAAATAACGATAAACGCCAAGCTTTATTTTCATAATGGGAAGGAAATATATCAACAATATCGCCGCGCACTCTGAAATATCCTCTCTCAAACCTGGCATCAGAGCGCTTGTATTGAAGATCAGTTAAGTTGCTCAGGAAATCATTAATACGAATTTTATTTCCAACACTAAGCAGTATGATCATGCTGCGGTAGCTCTCAGGCGAACCAAGACCGTATATGCAGGAAACACTGGCAACTACGATCGTATCCCTGCGCTCCAAAAGGGAGCAGACGGTGGAATAACGCAGCATCTCAATTCTTTCGTTAATTGCAGAATCTTTTTCGATATAAGTATCAGTTTGTGGTAAATAGGCTTCAGGTTGATAATAATCATAATAAGAAATGAAGTATTCAACAGCATTATGGGGAAACAATCCTTTCATTTCCTCATAAAGCTGTGCTGCTAAAGTTTTATTGTGTGCCATAATTAATGCAGGCCTGTTTGTCCTTGCAATAACATTTGCCATAGTAAAAGTTTTCCCAGAACCAGTAACTCCAAGCAAAACTTGGTCTCTTTTATTGCTATTTAGCCCCGCAATTAAACTATCGATTGCCTGCGGTTGATCTCCAGCAGGTTGAAAATGTGTAGTGATTTGAAATTTCATAGACTTTACTTACTATCTTTGATTCATTGCATAGTGAACACTATATTGCTTTTAAGATAAGTTGTATAGCTATCGTAAAGCCATAAAACATTAACCAACAATGTCATGCAAGTAGCTGACACTGGAATCTTGTTTCAATGTTAAACAAAATACCATAGAATTCAAGAAGACAATTCCTAAAAAATCCCTACATCCAAAAAAAGGCAAAATGCTGCTTGAATAAGCTAAATTTTTTTAGATGCAAAAACAATAAAACATAGTTGATACTAAATTATAGTACTCCTATGACAACGTTACAAAAATTAAGGAAATGGATAGCTCTGATCAATTGGAATAGTATTTTCAGGTACCGGTGGTCAATATGACATTTTTAAAATAAAGATTTAGAACCTGTTTAAAATCTTCTCAATAGAAGAGAAATGAAGGAAAGAACGACCATTTGTAGGCTAGTGTTAAGTTTTCGCTCGCAATTTTTCCACAATCGTCTGCATTTTTCTAACCAAGCGAAAGATCGCTCTATAACCCATCTTTGTGGCAATACAGCAAAGGAATGTAATTCACTTCGTTTTATTACTTCTACAGTTGCTCCAATAATCGTTTTTATTTGAGTTGCAAAATTTTCTCCTGTATAACCTGCATCGACCAGTATATTTTTAACTTCCGAGAGGTTTTCTTTTGCGCTTTCAACCATTCTCACAGCACTGCTAACCCCAGTTGTAAATTAGAAAAAATAGAAAAGGTAAGGAAATAGGGTAAACTCCGAGGTATTTGATATTCATTCCTAAAATAGGAGGTTACCAATGAAAGAGAAAGTAACAGAAATCTTTTGTATAGTCGATGATTTTTGCAATACAGTCGATGAAAATTTTGCAGAAAAACTTCTACCAAGTGGCAAAAAACCAACCAGGACGCCAGAGATTACGCATTCAGAGATTTTTACCATAATATTGCTATATCAAGTGCGACAATTTTAAAATTTTCTATGTGCATTATTTGAAATTATTATACGAATCAGCGTTTCCAAAATTGCCATCCTATAGTAGGTTTATCAGGCTAAAATCGCAGGTTTTATGGTATTTAGCGCTCTTAATGCAATGGTTTTGCGAACAGTCAAAAGTGACAGGGATTTCGTACATAATCTATCGCTGTTTGCCATCCAAAAAGGACCTCGAGAAACAAAGTTTTCAAAGGGTTGGCAAAGATTGGAAAGACTACTTATGGGTGGTTTTTCGGTACATCTAGTAATCAACGAAACTGGCGAAATTCAAGGGGTTACGGTGACAAAAGGCAACGTTGATACCTGTGCCAAATTTAACTCAGAAATTGACTGGATTATTGTTTAGAGATAAAGGATATATCAAAAAAGATCTTTTTCACGAATTATTCGATAGAGGGTTAAAGCTTGTAACCAGTATAAAAAGGGTATGAAAAACTCATTAATGGTGCTAAATGAGAAGATTTTGTTAAGAAAAAGATCGATTATTGAGACAGTTTTTGGCTCTCTGAAAAACAAATTTGAGATTGAGCATACTCGCCACAGATCACCGATAAATTTTTTGGTACACATTTTTTCTACGCTTGTTTCATATTCCATGCAGCCGCTGCATTTCTAAGCTTTACTTCGTTGGCTAATCCGCAACTGGGGTATATAGGGTTGACACCAAGGCAATATTCTTCTGGAAAAGTTGATCGGCATGGCAGCATATCAAAGATGGGACCAGCGGAATGTAGAAGTATGTTATATGAAGCTGCACAAACAATGCTTACAGTTACCAAGAGGACATTTAAATTAAAAAACTGGGGTTGCGAAGAAAAAAGGAATGAAAAAAGCAATTGTAGCAGTAGCAAGAAAATTAGCTGTAATTATGCATAGGATGTTGGTTGATAAAACAGAATTTTATTATCAATAAACATCAAAAGAGCATAGGACAATAATTTTATTGAAAATAAAGATAGCAATGCCGATGGAAGGGACAAGCAAGAACTTAGTTAGACTTCGTGGTAAACATGTTGCCGTCCACTTCCGCCTAACAAGTATAATGCGGCTTGACAAATTTATTGTCATCTCAGACCGCGGAGAGAACCATATGCTACTTTTAACTTATGTAAAATTACCAAGGATTATGGAGAAGATATGCTGTTTTGATTTGTGTGAAAATTATTGTTGACTTATGTGCAATTAGAGAACCTAAGTCACTTTAGCTATA
>NZ_JAPQLM010000180.1:0-22598 GCF_028981765.1 Wolbachia endosymbiont of Drosophila seguyi | reverse complement strand
TTGCAACTGGTTGACCTACCTTTCTTTGTTCATTTGCCAGCTTAACAGCTTCCAATTTGAATTCTGCCGTGTATTCTCTTGCCATTTCTAATCCTCCAAAATTTTATTTTACCCGAAAAAACTCCTTTCTTTCTCTCCACTTTTTCTGAGTAAGGTCAAGAAGCCTATTGTCTAATTATGTACCTAAATTTTATTACGGCACTTTCACTACTACTTTAACGAGTGAGCTACCTTTCTATAAAAGACCTATCGACTGTTGCAATTATAGGCGTAAACAAGAATGATAAAAGAGTACGAGATTGAGTAACTATGTACACTTCTGCTGGCATACCAGGGTATAGGTATACGTTTTTAAACTGAGCAAGCTCTGGTTTTGGTATCACTACACGTACTGAATAATAACGCCCTAGTCTTGGATCATCAAGAGCGTCAGGAGAAATATGGCTTACTATACCACTAATTAAACTTAAACGACGTGCACTGTAAGCACTTAACCGGACTTTAACCTTTAGCCCTTCTAGCCCATCAATAGAGACTATGTTGCTATCTTTCTTTTGTGCCGACAGTACCTCTTCTATGTTTCTGGTCTGAATTTTAGCATCTATTATTAGGTCATCATCCGATGGCACTACGCTCATGATCGGAACTCCAGATTGTATAACACCACCTTCAGTATGGTATCTTATATCTGTGACTATCCCATCTTGAGGCGATTTAATTATTGTACGTGCTAATGAATCTTCAGCAACCATCAGCCTCTCTTTCAAGTCTGCAATAGACGTACTAACTTCCTTAAGTTCAGCGTTTGCTCTTTCTTGAGAATCGTTTCTCACGTTTATAATTTCTAATTCGTTCTCTCCAATTTTTTGCTGCACTTGAGATATTGCAGAACGGTAATGTCCAACTCTGGCTTCAATTTCAGCAAACTGCTTTTCTAAAGCTAAAATGTGTGGTTTGCTTATATGGCCACTATCAAGTAATTGTCTTTTTGTTTCCAACTCCTCAGTTATCAAGTCATATTGCTTATGAGCTGCATTTAGTTGAAAGTTTAGCCCCGCTAATTCATCATTTAACTGCTTTATACGTTGTTGCAGTATGTCTGTTTTTCCCAATATGCTCTTTCTCTGAGAGTTGAACAACTTTACTTGATTCTTTATCGCTTTATTTACAAGTTCATCGTGAGATAATTTTTTAACCTCATCAGGAAACTCGAGCGTGTCCAAATCTACTCTGATTGCAAGAAGCCTTGCTTCTGTTGCTAAAAATGATAAGAGCTTCTCTTTGATAATACTTAAATTCGCCTTCTCGTTAACATCACTCAACAAAACTAGAGGCTCATCTTTTTTAACTGCTTGGCTCTCTTTGACTAAAATTTTGCTTATTATTCCTCCACCCAAGTGTTGAACTATTTTCCTATTTGAAGATACAATAACTTCTCCACTTGCATGCACCGCACCGTCAATTGGAGCTATAGCCGACCAAATACCACCTATCCCAAAAAAGATAAGTATTACTACCAGACCAAAAAATAGTGGTCCCCATGTTACTCTCAGAACTTCATTTACGTTATTACTTTCACGTTTTAAAATAAAATTTATCATCGCATCAATCAATGCGAACGTCTTATCCAAAAATTTTGGGTACTTCTTCTTTTTATTTTTTGCTCCTTGCATATTTATATTATCACTATGGCCAATCAAGCCTGTCAAAGAAAATCCAGTGCTAAGCTTTTTTAACTTACTGATCATAATACTACTGTGAATTTGTGTTAACTCAAGATAACACACAAAAACAAAGAATCTATAATTTAAGCATTCCATTTAGACTGTAGAGCACCAGAATAAACTATTTAGTAACAATTCCTGCATAACTATGTTTTTAAAATTTTTTGACGTTCAACTTTATTATAACTTTTCCTTTATTTTGTGAATATCTGAGTTACTTATATTATGTAAGAAATCTATTGCCAACTAGTCAATATTCTGTTAGGAATTAAGATAATATAAAGTTATTATGTTTGGATTGGAAAGCAGAAAGTTCCTGATTACTGGTGCATCAGGCGGAATAGGGCAAGCAATTGTAAAAATTATGCACAAAGCCGGAGCAACTTTATGTGTTTCTGGCACAAAAAAAGAAGTGCTCGAAGAAGTTGCTAAACAATATGAAAAAAGTATGCACGTACTCCCTTGTGATTTATCAAATGCTGAGGAAGTAAATCAACTAGTAAACAGAGCAAGTGAGTTGATGGAAGGCTTTGACGGGCTTGTATGCAACGCGGGCATTACGCAAGACAGTTTATTATTGAGAATGACAGATGAAACATGGCAAAAAGTAATTGATATTAACTTGAGTTCTACATTTAAGCTGAGTAGAGAAGCATGCAGGAAACTAATTAAGAATAATTGGGGAAGAATTATAAATATTTCCTCAATAATAGGGCTGACAGGAAACGCCGGGCAAGCAAATTATGCAGCGTCTAAAGCTGGAATAATAGCTATGAGCAAATCTATAGCAAAAGAAGTTGCAAGTCGTAATATAACAGTAAATTGTATTGCTCCTGGGTTTATAGATACTAAAATGACTGAAGTTTTAAATGAAGTGCAAAAGGGAAAAATATTAGATAATATTCCAATGAAAAGAATGGGAACAGGGGAAGAAATAGCAGCAGGGGTCTTATTTTTAGCAAGTGATGAAGCAAAATATATAACAGGGCATGTGCTTAACATTAATGGTGGGTTATTTATGTAGCAACACTTATGTATGGACAAATTATAATTTTTACTTTAAAATGAAAATATGTGTAGGTGTAGGTTTACGTTAATTTATTATTTAGAGGCAAAAAAATGAGCTCTATAATGGAATTTTTTAGTGTTTTTTGCGTAGTATTGCTTTTCTCTTTCTCAGGTTATGCAGCTGACCCTGATATGGATGACACAGCTAAAGTAATATGCAATATTATTGGTTATGTTTGGGGGATAGGCGGTCCACTTATGACGGTAGTAATAATTGGTGCAGCTTTGCTTGCAATATTTGGCAGGATGCCGTGGCCAGCCCTCTTTGCTCTTGGCATGTTCTGTGGTGTATTTTTTGGCGCTAAAACTATCATAACGAAAATTATGCCCAATGTAAGCGATGAAGCAAAAGCTATGTTGGAAAATTGTGGAAAGAGAAACCCATAAAAGCACAGAAATGCTTTTTTGTTATCCATTAAATCGCTTCATATCTTCAACTTGCAACAAATAAGGGCTATCTTTTGGTAAAGTTTTAACAGCTAGCTCAGCATATTTTGTAAATTGCTTTAAATCACCTTCAATACAAGCCTTTTTTGTCAAAGCAAAATAATGCATTGCCGTATCAGCGTCACATTTATATGCAACGCTTAAATATTTCCAGACAAAAGCGTTATTTGGTTCTACATTCAAAATCTGCTCCAGGTAAAAAATTGCCTTTTTTGCATCACCGTGTAATAATAAAGTATGAGATAATGCAAGTTTCACTAAATAACTGTTTTTCTCAGATAAATACCTAAGCGATTCCTCATACATTTTTATTGCTTCACTTAAATTTCCAGCCTTGTATAGCATTTCTGCTTTTAATTCATATAGGTATGGGTCATTGCGTGACTCTTGAATCAATGAATTAACTTTAGCAATAGCCTCCTCTATCTTTCCTTGCCTATAGCAAACTATAGCATTTACATACTCAGAATTATCTTCATATTTATTAGATAACACATGAATAGGAGCAAAGAAAGAGTCTAGCTTTGCAACCACACGCTCAAACTTTAGTAACTTATCCGCAAAAATTGGTTTTACGTTGTTTTTGACCTTATAATTCTGTACAGCAAATATACGTTTCTCACTAAGTGGGTGAGTACGGAAATATTCCTCGGTATTCTCATGCTCAATACTTTTAAAATAATCAAAAATCTCTTTCATACCTGAATTATCATAGCCAGATTCATCAAGGTACCTTAAAGCATAGCTATCTGCTACACTTTCTTGCTCTTGAGAATAGTTAAAAAATAGCCTTGAACTGAGTGCTACACCACTAAGCAAAATTGCACCAGCAACCTGAGGGTTAATGATAATACTAGAAACTAATCCTACCATATAACTAATCATTGCTATCGATTGAAAATAACCCATAGCACTACTCATTTGCAATATATGACCAGCAGATATGTGAGCAATCTCATGTGCTAATATACCAAGCAAGACATAAGGTTTAGCCGAATATCGTAAAAGCCCTAAATGAATGAAGATACTGTTATTGTTAATTACAAAAGCATTAATCGAACTGTCATTAATTACAAAAACTTTCACTTGATCATGATCAATATCTGCAGCAGAAAATAAAGGTTGCGCTAGCTCTTTCACTATTGCTTCCACCTCACTATCTCTAATAATGTTAATAGAGTAAGCATTATTATAATATGCAAGAAAGAACAATAAGGTCAAAAACTTAGCAATTCTAAACATGAAAATGCTGTGCTTGTATAATTTACAGGAATTTTATATTTTAACACTTAAATTATACAAATTTATAAACGCTAGTTTAATTTTTTAACGTAACTGATAAGTTTGTCGATGGTAGTTAACTTAATTTTATGTTGTTCAGCAAATTTAAGCAACTGAGGTAAGCGCATCATAGAGCCATCATCATTCACTAATTCACACCCTACAGCTGCATGATTAAGACCAACCAACTTTGCTATTTCAACACTTGCTTCAGTGTGACCATTGCGTGCTAAAACCCCGCCTTCATTTGCAATAATAGGGAAAACATGCCCTGGAGTAATAATATCGTCCTTAGTACTCTTTTCATCAATGGCAGTAAGTATCGTATGCGTTCTATCATGAGCAGAAACACCTGTTGTAATGCCATAACGCGCATCAATTGACGTAGTAAATGCAGTATGAGGAGTAAGCTTTTCATCTACATTGCTCTTCCTCATAAACTCAAGATTTAGTTTACTCATATGAAGCTTTGTCATAGCTAAAAATACAATACCAGTACCGTATCTAACCATAAAAGCCATATGTTCTGGTTTTACTTTTTCAGCTAAGACAACCAAATCACCTTCATTCTCTCTACTTTCATCATCAACTAAAATGAACAATTTACCGGAACGAGCATCCTCTAATACATCTTCCACAGAAGAAATACCGGGTAGACTCATTGAAGCATAAGTGGCCTGTACCATAATAATTTACTTAAATTCAATCTTAACTATTTTATACAATTTCTCTCCATTTGGCACTGTCACTTCCACATACTCACCGACTTTTTTGCCGATTAAGGCACTCCCGAGTGGTGAACTAGTAGATATTAACTGCTTTGAAACATCAGCTTCATATTCGCCTACAACCTTATAAACATATTCCACTTCACCGTTATTATCACTTAACATTCTTAATGTCACAGTTGCACCAAATATTACTGAATCACCAGACAAATTTTTTACTTCTATTACTTCCGCATGTGAGAGCTTACTTTCTATCTCCATTATACGGCCTTCAATAAAACCTAACCTTTCCCGTGCAGCATGATACTCTGCGTTTTCAGACAAATCACCTTGATCACGAGCATCAGAAATAGCTTGTATAACAGAAGGCTTTTCTTCCTTTAATTTTTCAAGTTCGGCTTGCATATTCTCAAAACCTTCCCTCGTCATAGGAAATTTATTAATAATAGATGAAGCCATAATTACCACCTAAACGCAATTAAATTGAGTAACAAAATTACTCACAATATTAAAAATATCACCTTTTATATCACCATTCATGTCATTTGACAACTTTTTTAAAACCCCAGGGTGTACAGTACGAAAATAATTAACAAGATCATGTTCAAATTTATTAACGTTACTTATTTGTATTTTACTTAACTGATTATACAGGTTAGAAAAAATATACATCAGCACTACTTGCTCTTCTATTGACATAGGTAAATGTTGTTTTTGCTTTAATAACTCAACAAGATATTTACCCTTATTCAAGGATAATTGAACACTAGCATCAAGATCAGAACCAAATTTTGCAAAATCTTCTAATTCTCTATACTGAGCTAAGCTTAGCTTTATAGAACCAGCAACTTTTTTCACAGACTTTAATTGTGCAGCAGAACCAACCCGTGAAACCGACAAACCTATATTTACTGCAGGTCGAAATCCTTTATAAAATAATTCAGACTCAAGAAAGATCTGCCCATCGGTAATTGAAATAACATTTGTTGGCACATATGCGGATACATCACCAGCTTGAGTTTCGACAATTGGCAAAGCAGTTAAAGAACCCTGCCCTTTTTTATCAGACATTTTAGCAGCTCTTTCAAGCAAGCGAGAATGTACATAGAATATATCTCCAGGGTAAGCTTCACGACCAGGAGGACGTCTGAGCAATAAAGACATCTGCCTATATGCCACAGCATGCTTAGATAAATCATCATATATAATCAAACAATGCATTCCATTGTCACGGAAAAATTCCCCAATAGTGCAACCAGCATAAGGTGCTAAAAATTGTATAGGCGCGCAGTCAGATGCACTAGCCACAACTACAGTTGTATACTCTAATGCTCCGCTTTCTTTCAGCTTATTTACCACTTTTGCTACTGTTGAAATTTTTTGCCCAATAGCAACATAAACACAGTAAACTTTTTGATTTTCGTTTACCTCATCGTTAATCTTCTTCTGATTGATAATAGTATCAAGCGCAATAGTAGTTTTACCAATTTGTCTATCACCAATAATTAATTCACGCTGCCCTCTACCTATTGGAATTAGCAAATCTATAATTTTAATTCCTGTTTGCAGTGGCTCATGCACAGACTTACGATCAATAATGCCTGGCGCTTTAGATTCTATATCCATTCTGTTTTTGGCTCTAATTTCCCCACCGTCGTCCATAGGATGGCCCAACGCATTTACAACTCTCCCTAACAATTCATGCCCTACAGGCACCTGCACAACATCACCACTACATTTTACAACGTCCCCTTCTTTCACATCACGGTCATTACCAAGCACAACTATTCCAGCCGTATTATGATCTAAATCGAGAACTATTCCTTCTACACCACTTGCAAAAAATACCTTTTCACCGAATTTTGCTTTTTCCAGCCCATAAACCAATGCGATACCATCTGTTACTGAAATTACTTCACCTATATTTTCCCGCTTTATAGGATTATCAAACATCTCAACCTTTTCTCTTATTATACTTGCTATCTCAGAAACATTCATACTGTTCTTCATACAAAATTCCTTACTTTTAATATTTCCATTTTACTTAAGTCAACTAACCTATCCAAGTAACTTTTTAGCGAAGCATCGATCAAATTAAAACCATACCTAACTACGAAGCCACCTAGTATAGAAGGGTCAACCACATTGCTTACTTTTATTATTTTACCAAGAAAGCTCAAAGATTCAGTAATTATTTTTATATCAGATTCCTTTAAAGTTTCTGCTGACTTTATAGTAATTTCGAATTCATTTTCATTTTCTCTTGCAAGACTTAAGAATTTTTCTAATATAAGGATCAATAAACTAGAGCGTTTATTTGCAAATATAACCATAATAAATTTTACTAAATTCTCACTCAAGTGCTCATTTATAGAAAGCATCACTTCTTTTTTGTGTGCAAAAGAAATCATAGGATGAGATAGGTACACAAAAACATCACGTTGATCCTTAAAAAAAGCCAACAAAAATTCTACTTCTTTCCTTATAATACCTAACCTGCTTCCTGAGACATGAAATAGCACTCTAGCGTAAGATGAAACTAAATTATTGTATTGGGTCTTTTTCATATTAAATCCAGTAAATCTAAATTAATTCAGCTACAAATCTTTCATTCTTCAATCCAAGCATTTTTTATATAAACAGGTCTTCTCTTTAAGGAAAGAAAATATAAATCATATCTGACTGAATAATCTAAAAAACTAAGGTTTTTACTTAAGAAATACTTAGAAGAATTTATAATAGACTGACATTGAAGATGAGATATCGGTATTTCTTTTCCAAGTAAACTTGTTTTAACTTCTATAAAAATCAGCTCCTTTTTTTTAGATACAATTAAGTCAATTTCACCGAACTTACAACGGTAACGGCGTTTTATAACATTATACCATTTCAGTTTTAAATATACTAAAACTAATAACTCGCCAAAGTAACCTACAAAGTAGCGTAACCTACTTACCACAAGAAGAACAATTATGATAACAATTAACTTTGTGTAACTACTTTGCCTCCTTCTTTATTTTTACTATAAACCTTACCTCTTGCTGCAATATCCCTATCAACCAGTTCTATCACTGCCATTGAAGCGCAATCACCCTTTCGAGTGCTAAATTTTATTATTCTAGAATACCCACCTTTACGATCTTGATAACGGCTGGCTAAGACGTTTAATAACTTATCAACTGCTAACTTACTATTATGAAGGCGTGAAAGCAAAAGTCTTCTACCATGTAAAGTATTCTTATTCTTAGCAATTGTAATAAACTTTTCGACATATGGACGAAGTTCCTTAGCTTTTGGTAAAGTAGTTACAATCTGCTCATGGTTAATTAATGAGATAGATAGATTCTTTAACGTCGATAATCTATGTTCAGTACAACGAGATAGTTTACGTTTTTTTATTCCATGTTTCATATATCACCTAATCTTCATCAGTATGTTGTTTAGCCAACTCATCTATATCCTTAGGTGGCCAGTTTAGCACATTCATACCCAAAGACAAGCCAAAATTAGTCAAAACTGCCTTAATCTCATTCAAAGACTTTCTGCCAAAATTAGCAGTTCTTAACATTTCACCTTCTGTCTTTTGTACAAGATCACCTATATAAGTGATGTTTTCGTTTTTCAGACAGTTATGAGACCTGACAGATAATTCCATTTCATCTACCTTACGCAATAAGACAGGGTCATAACCCAAATCTTTAGCACCACTAGACGAAGAAACCTGCGATTTTTTATAACTTACATCAGAACTAATAAAGGGCTGAAGTTGCTCCTGTAATATTCTTGCAGCAGAGTCAACAGCTTGACTCGGAGAAATTGTACCATCAGTTTCAATTGACAATATCAGCTTATCCTTATCAGTCACTTGGCCAACACGACTGTTCTCTACCCTGTACGAAACCCTGTTGACAGGGCTATACAAAGCATTAACTGGAATAAAACCAATTAAATCCTGTTCACTCATAAGCTTCAAAAGTTCATTTTCTTTATATTTAGTTACAGGAAGATAACCTTTTCCGCTAGCCACATATATGGTCATGTTAAGCTCCACATTTTGCCCCAGCGTACATATTAACAAATCTTTATTAACAATAGAGCATTGATCATCAGTTTCTATCATCCCAGCTAATACCTGGCAAGGCCCTTTAGCGTTTAAATTTAAGCATTTATTAGAAGCACCATTTAATTTACACCTCAACATACCCATATTTAATACTATATCAGTTACGTCTTCTCTCACCCCTTGAATTGAAGTGAACTCATGAGTTACACCTTCAATTTTTATTCCATAAACAGCACTACCTTTAAGAGAAGATAACATTACACGTCTTAATGCATTGCCTAATGTTAAAGCAAAACCACTTTCCAACGGTTCTAGCACTATATCACTTTTTTCACTTGAATCATCTGATATTACCTTAACTGAACTAGGTTTAATCAATTTATCTAAATTGCTACAGAGAGAAACATCATTATTATAATACATAAAACAACCTTTTCAAATATCCTATACTCTTCTTTTTTTTCTTAACCTGCACCCATTATGAGGAATTGCGGTTTTATCTGCAATTGAAGTCACAGTCAACCCACAGCTCTGAAGTGCTTTAACCGCAGCTTCGGTACCAAAGCCAGGGCCGCGAATTATTACAGAGACAACCTTCATACCAAATCTCTCCATTGCGTTCTTCGCAGCAGACTCCGCAGCCTTACCTGCAGCATAAGGTGTGGATTTTCTCGAACCTGAAAAACCACATGCACCCACAGAAGTTTGACATAGCGTATTACCATGAACATCAGTTACATTTACAAAAGTATTATTAAAAGTTGCACGAATATGGACAACACCAGTAATAAACTCCTTCTTACTCTTACTAACCGTTTTGACTTTTTTCATTAAAACTCACAATAATAATAAATTTTATTTTTTCCCAGCAATAGGCAACCGAGATCTACCTTTACGAGTCTTAGCATTAGTATGAGTCCTTTGCCCTCTCACAGGTAAACCTTTTCTATGTCTCACCCCTTTATAGCATCCCATTTCCACTAAAGATTTTATGTTCATAGCCACTTCTTTTCTGAGCTCACCTTCTATAACATAATTTTGTCTAATGAAACCGCTGATCTTTTCTATATCTTCATCTCGTAATTCTGAAACACGTTTGCGCTTATCAACTTCGCAAGCGTGACAAATTACATTCGCAGTAGCAATACCTATACCATATATATAAGTTAATGCAAAAGGAACACATTTCCTCACTGGAATATTTATGCCTGCAATACGTGCCACTGGTACCTCGATACTTTATTAATAACAACTCTTAATTTATACCATAAAACAACTCAGAGTCAAACCAAATTACAAGAAATTTTACTTTCAATCTCTTGCGTTACCTCATCAACACTCAAATTAGCGTCAATTGTTAATAATTTGCCTTTATAATACTCGCGTAAACCTTTCATTTGAAGGTGATATTCACTTATTCTCTTATTAATTGCAGACATATCAGCATCATCAATTCTTTTCTCTAACCTCGTACTTTTACATTTAGCACAAGTAGTACTCTTAAAAGAAGATACACTATATATGCTTTTACAGTCCAAACACGCGAGACGATTTTTTAACCTATCGATTGCAATATTATCGTCAAGCTGCAGCTCAACTACAATGTCAACATCCCTATTATATTTTTCTTGCAAAACTTGAGTCAAAAAATGAGCCTGGTTTAAATTTCTCGGGAAACCATCTAATAAGCAATTATCATCCACTAATGCAAGCTGGTCACGTAATAATCCACATATAATTTCATCTTGAATTAAATTACCAGATTCCACGGTACCCTTTATTTTTCTACCTAACTCACTACTGCTAGATATAATATTCCTTAATAAATCCCCTACTGAAATTAATTTTAAATTATATTTTGCTATTAACAAGCTTGACTGAGTACCTTTACCAGAACCTGGAGGACCAAAAATCGTAATGATCATCTTACTTTCCTCGTTTTAGACTCATATTTCTTTATCCAGTTGTCGTACCTATTTGAAAAAATATAAGATTGTATTTGCATAATAGTATCAGTAATAACGTTCACTATAATCAGTAAGCTCGTCCCACCAAAAATAAATGGTATATCATAATAATATCTCATAACTTCAGGTACAGTACATATGACTACCAAATACGCAGAGCCAATGAATGTCAACTTAAAAACTATATCTTGAAGGTAATCAGAAGTATGTTTCCCAGGCCTTCTACCAGGTATAAAACCACCATTTTTTTTAAGAAAATCTGCGTTTTCCTCTGGATTAAATATAAAATTGGTATAGAAAAAATTAAAAAATACTATCAGCACCAAATAGGCTACAATATATACTACTTTATTTGCCATAAAGTAATTCAAAATAAAATCAGAAAAAGCGTGCCCCTTATAGAAATTTGCAATTGAAATAGGTGTCAATAAAATTGCATTAGCAAAAATGGTTGGTACTACACCAGATAAATTAATCTTCAATGGAATATAAGTAAAATCGTCATTATGTAATCTTTTAAATTGCTTTTTAGGATGTTGAACAATAACCTTTCTATAAGAAGACTCTACAAAAATGACTAAGAGTAGCAGCAAAAAAAACAATACCAAAACAAAAAGGATAATAAATAACGATACGCTACCGTTTTTATTTAACGTTAACAAAGATGACAAAACGCTGTGTAACTCTGATATTATACCCGTGAAAATGATTAATGAGATACCATTGCCTATACCGCTAGCGCTGATTCGTTCACCAAGCCATATTAAAAGCATAGTTCCACCTAAAAGGCTGAAAACACCTATTGTACGAAACATAACACCAGGTTCGATTACAACCAATACCCCTTCCCTATTCATCCCTTCCAATCCAACCAAAATTGGAATTGATTGAAATACACAAATTACTATGGTCAGATAGCGTATATAAGAATTCATCTTTCTACGGCCTGACTCTCCATCATTCTTAACTTCCTTCATTCCTTTAATCGCAGAAGAAAGTAACTGAATAATGATAGAAGCCATTATATATGGCATAACGTTCAATGCTAGAATTGTCATTCTAGCCAATGCACCACCAGAAAATAAATTAAATACTCCAAAAACGCCTGAGCCATCTTTGGGAAATATATCATTAATTACATCAAGATTAATTCCAGGAATAGGCACATAAGTACCCAAGCGATAGCAAATCAAAGCTATTAGCGTAAAAAATATACGCTTTAATAAGTCGCCTTTATATAACAACGTAGGATCCAAGCTATTAAATGCTGATTTATTGCCCATGACTTACGATAGTATTTCCACACTACCACCAACTGAAGCTACAGATTTTTTTGCAGCTTCTGACGCAAAATCAACATGAAACACAAATTTTTCGCTCAACTTACCTTTATTAAGAAGTTTAATTTTATCCTTAATAGACTTTATAAAACCTAATTTATACAGCCTCTCCTTATCTATAACAGAGTCTTTTACTATTTTTTTAGCTTCCATTAAGCGCTGTATATCGCCAACATTAATTATAGAGTATATGCTCCTACGTATAGGCTTAAAACCTCTTTTAGGCAAACGAGTATATATAGACTGTTGTCCACCCTCAAAACCATTTATAGAAACTCCACTTCTAGCCTTCTGCCCTTTATGCCCTCTACCGGATGTTTTACCTTTACCACAACCGATACCTCTACCCAGCAACTTAGGCTTCTTTTTCTTAGATAATTTAGTAAATATAGAGTTTAATTTTACAGCATTATTCATACTTTACCTGTTTCCAACTATCTCGCTAATCTTTTTGCCTCTTTTGCTTGCTACCTGACGAGGAGATAACATACTATCAAAAGCCTTAAACACCGCACATATAACGTTATGAGGATTATTTGATCTAGTGGATTTAGCTACCACATCCTTTATACCTAACACCTCAAAAACTGATCTAATCGCTCCACCAGCAATAATACCTGTTCCGGCTCTTGCGGTTCTTAAAACTATCTCACCAGAACAAAATTTAGCTTTAATATCATGATGCAAAGTTCTACCTTCACGCAAGTACACTCTAATCATTGATTTCTTTGCAGCATTTACAGCTTTGACTCTTGCTTCAGCAACTTCTGCGTGCTTACCTATTCCACACCCTACCCTACCCTTCTCATCGCCAACAACAACCAAAATTGAAAATGAAAATCTTCTACCACCTTTGGTAACCGTTGTCACTCTTCGTACCGAAACTAAAAGCTCTGATAAATCATTATTATTTTGTAAATTCTTTATAGCCATATTCAAAACCTTCTAAAATTCAAATCCAGAACTTCTTAAAGCCTCAGCAAATTGAGAAACTAATCCTGTGTATTTATACGCTCCACGATCAAACGTAAGCTGCTGCTCTAATTTCATGCCAGACAGACGCTCAACCATTAAAGAAGAAACCTGTTTTATAGTTTCAGCGTTGACTTTCCCTTTACATACATCCTTAATTTTAGCATCCAAAGTAGAAGCTGAAGTGAGAGTTATTCCTTTTACATCATTAATTAACTGGACATAAAAATGCCTATTAGATTTAAATATGGATATACGTAAACGTTCAGCGCTCTTGTCAAGCTTCGCTCTATTACGTAACTTCCTTTTTTCAGAATTACTTAAAAAATTATACGATCTTTTCATTTTTATTACTTCTTTTTACTTACAACCTTACGCAGCATAAATTTGCCTTTTATTACAACACCCTTACCTTTATAAGGATCATATTTTCTAATTTTGCATATATCAGACGCCACCATATAGACCTTCTGCTTATCCATACCACTAACTACTAAGTGAGTTGGCTTTATGCACTTAATCTCAACATCTTTAGGCACTTTATATTTAACATTATGGCTATAACCAAGAGATAAAGTCAAATACTTACCATCACACTCTGCCTTATATCCCACACCGTTAATCTCAAGATTAACAGAAAAACCATCAACCATGCCGTTAATGATATTATTAATATTACTCCTATAAGTGCCCCACATAGGCTTTATTTTATCATAATTATCTTTATCTTGATCAACAGAAAGCAATAGCTGATTATCAATAATCTGACACACAACATCCCTGATCAAGCTAACTTCCTTTTCAGCCTTAGCACTCTTTATTAACATACTACCATTATTATATTCAACTGAAACACCAGCAGGAATATTGATAGGAGCAGCACCTATACGAGACATGAATTTCTCCTATTATTTAAAACACACGACACAAAACTTCTCCACCAACCTTTAATTTATGTGCATTATAATCAGTCATCACTCCTTTGGGTGTCGATATAATAAAAATACCAAGACCATTATATGCTTTAGAAATGTCCTTATACTTAGAATAACGACGACAACCAGGCTTTGACACCCTAACTATGTCACTAATTACAGGTGACTTCTCATAATACTTCAATTTTACAATGAAAGAAGGTAAGTTATCTACAACTTGCTTTTCATAATCAAGGATATACCCTTCCTCTTTTAAAATCTCCAATATAGAAGAATTCATCTTAGAAAATAGTACCCTTGTTGCCCTATGCATTGCCAATTGAGCATTACGTATCCTTGTTAAAAAATCACCAATACTATCAGATAACGCCACAATATACTCCTTATATTATATTTACCAACTAGACTTTGTAACTCCTGGAATTTGCCCAAAAGAACATAAATCACGCAAAACAATTCTACATAAACCAAATTTTCTATATACTCCTCTTGGTCTCCCAGTTAAAGCACACCTATTTCTAATTTTGGTTTTAGAAGAATTTCTAGGCAATTTTTTAATTAATTTATTTTGAGCTGTAAACCTTTCTACAATAGACAAATTCTTATTATTTATTATAGATTTCAATTTTTCTCTTTTTTCTTTATATTGATCGCACAACTTTATTCTGCGAAGATTTCTTTCTATCATAGATTTTTTTGCCATATATTTCTCCTCTCAATTAATCAAAAAAAGGAAATTTAAGAGCCAGTAATAATTCCTTTGCTTCCTTATCACTAACTGCACTTGTTATAATATTAATATCCATACCTCTAATTTTACTTATTTTATCATAGTCTATTTCTAAAAACGAGATATGTTCCTTTATACCAAAGGAAAAATTACCATTACCGTCAAATTGCTTCACACTAAATCCTCTAAAATCTTTTTCCCTTGGCAAAGCAATATATATCAATCTTTCTAAAAACTCATACATTTTATCTCTACGCAAAGTTACTTTGCAACCTACTGTAGCACCTTTTCTGATCTTGAAGCCAGAAATAGATTTTTTTGCAAAAGTTGATAAAGGCTTCTGCCCAGCAATCAAATACAGGCTATCAAGTGGTTCATTTATTGCTTTACTATCTGTAGCAGCATCTCCAACGCCCATATTGATACACACCTTGACAAGTTTAGGCACTTGCATTATATTGCCGTAATTAAACTTATCCTTCAAGGACTTTACTATGCTATCTTTATACAATTCTTTAAACATATCAACCTAATCTATCACTTCTCCAGAAACTTTTGCAAAACGCACTTTTCTACCGTCTATAACCTTAAACCCCACTCTAGTTGGAGTTTTATATTTAGGGTCCAATGTTGCAACGTTGGATATATCAATAGCTAACTCTTTATTTAATATACCACCACTACTACCAGCTTTTGGTTTAGTATGTCTCTTATGCACATTCACTCCAGAAACAATTACTTTCTTTTTAGCATCACGTGCTATAACTTTGATTACCTTACCAATTTTTCCCTTATCTTTACCAGTTAAAACTATAACGTCGTCACCACTTTTTATTTTAGCACTCATTATAAAACCTCAACAGCTAATGACATTATCTTCATAAAAGAACCAGATGATAACTTTTTTACCGGACCAAACACCCGAGTGCCAAGTGGTTCACCTTGATCGTTAATCAAAACTACAGCATTGCTAGAAAAACGAATTACAGAACCATCAGATTTCCTAATAGGGCTTTTCACCCTCACCACAACTGCTCTATATACTTTTCCCTTCTCAACTTTCCCTCTTGGAGTAATAGATTTAGTAGATACAATAACTGTGTCACCTATAGATGCAGACTTTCTACCACCCAATAAACCAATACAAAGCACTGCACGCGCGCCAGAATTATCAGCTACTTCCAACAATGTATTTTTTTGAATCATATAAATATCCTATTCAATGTGAGCTATTAACAATAACCCATTTTTTAGTAGTAGAAATAGGCTTGTGTTCTTGTATTAAAACCTTGTCCCCTTCTTTACAACTATTATTCTCATCATGTGCTGTATACTTCTTGTATTTTTTTATAACCTTTTTATACAGCTCATCCTTATACACTTGTAATACCGAAACCTTTACAGTCTTATCACACTTAGCCTTAGTTACAGTACCACAAAAAACCTTTTTAGGCATTCCTTTCCTCTCTTCTTCTTTTATTTAATGTAGTTAAAATACGAGCTATGCTCTTTCTTATTAAGCTAAAACGCGAAATATTGTTGCACTGGCCCAGCTTCTTTTGAAAAACCAAATTAACAAACTCTTTTCTCAAATTCACAAGAATTTCATGCAATTCTTGCGAGGACCTCGATTCAATGTCAGCTATATCCATTGCAACTCCATTTAATTATGATTAGATACAAATTTACACTTCATAGGAAGCTTAGCAGTTGCCTTTTCAAGCGCCAATCTTGCTAAATGCATGGGAACATCACTGCTAATTTCAAACAACATTCTACCGGGCTTAGCTTTAAATACCCAAAACTCAACACTACCTTTCCCTTTACCCATACGCACATCCGCCGGCTTTTTACTAACAGGGGTATCAGGAAAAATTCTTATCCACACTTTACCAGAGCGTTTTAATGTTCTAGATATTACACGCCTTGCAGTTTCAATATGCTTAGATTGAATCCTACCTGCTTCCATAGCCTTTAGACCATAATCTCCAAAAGATAATGTGCTACCACCTTTCGTGTTACCCTTAATTCGTCCTTTAAATACTTTTTTATATTTACTTTTTTTAGGAATAAACATTTCAATATACCTAATTAGTTACCAATATAAACCCAGACCTTAACTCCTATGATGCCATATATAGTTTTTGCTTCAGCAAAAGCATAATCTATATTAGCACGTAAAGTATGCAAAGGCAAACGGCCTTCTTTATACCACTCAGTACGAGCTATCTCAGCTCCGCCAAGGCGCCCAGAACAACTTACTTTAATACCTCTAGCACCCATCCTCAAACAACTTTGAATAGCTTTTTTCATCGCTCTTCTAAATGAACCCCTTTTTTCTAACTGCTGTGCAATGCTGTTTGATATTAAAACTGCATCTATTTCAGACCTTTTAACCCCTACTACATTCACTTCCACATTATTTTTTACTTTTTCAGCTATCTTTTGCTTTATCTTCTCAATATCCGAGCCTTTCTTACCTATTATCACTCCAGGTCTAGAAGAATGTATTATTACAGATACCAAATCGATCGTACGCTCTATAATTACTTTAGAAACACCAGCATGCTTAAAAGATTCATTTATATAACTGCGAATAGATAAATCTTGATGCAACCCTTGTTTATAACCCTTCTCAGCATACCAAATAGATGACCAAGTATTAATTATTTTTAACCTAAATCCTTTAGGATTAACGTTTCCCATATTTTTGCACTTTCCTTATTAATTTTCTATTTTTATGAATCATATAATTTCCCCCAATTTTACAGTTATATTACTATAACGTTTACTAACTCTATTAGCTCTACCCATAGCTTTTGGACATACCCTACGCAAAGTAAGAGACTTACCTATTAAAATTTCTTTTATATATAAATTATCGATATCCAATCCATAATTTTGAGCATTAGCAATCGCAGAATTTAATACCTTCCTTATAAGACCTGCAGCTTTCTTTTCACAAAATCTTAATTGCACAGTGGCAAAAGAAACTTTTTTATTACGTACTAAACCAGCAACCAAATTCAATTTACGAGGAGTTGATTTTAAAACCCTAGAACCAGCTTTAACTATTACATCTCTGTTTTTCATATCAATTACCTCCTTGTCGCCTTTTTATCACCACTATGCCCAGTAAATTTACGAGTGGGTGAAAACTCACCAAACTTATGACCTATCATATTCTGATCATTAACATTCACAGGAATGTAATCCTTACCATTATAAACAGCAAACTTTAAACCTAAACAATTAGGAAGAATTACAGAAGCCCTGGAATGAACTTTTATAGCCATGTTAACAAACCCCTTGTTTAAAGCATTATTCACCGACTTTAATATAGAAGGATAACAAAAAGGAGGCTTCCATGCAGATCTACTCATAAACTAACCTTTCAATTGTTTTATATACTTATCACTAGATTTATTTCTCCTTCGAGTTTTCTTTCCTTTTGTTGCAACACCCCAAGGAGTAACAGGATGACGACCACCAGAGGTTTTTCCTTCCCCGCCTCCATGAGGATGGTCAACTGGATTCATTGCAACTCCACGTACAGTAGGTCTAATCCCAAGCCACCTACTTCTCCCAGCTTTACCCAACTTTCTATTCTTATGGTCAGGGTTAGATACTACACCAATAGTAGCCTTGCAAGAAGATAAAATCAACCTAATTTGACCAGACCTGAGTCGTAATAAAACATATTGGCCATCACGACCAACGATTTGTGCATAACAACCAGCAGCTCTAGCAATCGCAGCACCATTACCTGGCTTCAGCTCAACATTATGAACGAAAGAACCAACAGGTATATGCTTGAGTAGTAAACAATTCCCTGGCAAAATATCAGCATCATTCCCAGCTGTAACAACATCACCTGGCTTCATACCTTGAGGAGCTAATATATAAGACTTAATATCATCTTCCTTATATGATATTAACGCCAAAAACCCACTTCTATTTGGGTCATACTCTATTTTTTCAACTATACCTTGACCACTTCTATTACGCTTAAAATCTATCACTCTATACTTCTTTTTGTGACCACCACCCCTATGACGAGTTGTAATTCTACCATGATTATTTCTTCCACCACTGGACTTTTTACCGGATGTAAGAGACTTTTCTGGCTCATCTTTTGATAAACCAACTTTACTTACTAACACAGTCCCACGAGAAGACGGAGTAACAGGATTAAAAAATTTCATACCCATACTAAACGCTCATTATATCTAATTTTTGACCATCCATCAAAGAAAAATAAACTTTCTTTTTCTGTTTTTCACAACCAACCACACCCCTAAAACGCCTATATTTAGGCTTAATTCTAACAACATTTATAGAAGAAATTTTAACATCAAATAGAGACTCTATTGCCAACTTTATTTGACGCTTATTTACATTTACAAAAACATACAAAGAATATTTATTAAACTTCTCCCTCAAAAAAGAGGCCTTTTCTGTAATTATAGAAGATTTTATTATATTATTATATTTGATCATAACAATCTACCTTCAAGATGCTTTAAAGTATCCTTTGTCAACATCACGCATTCGTGATTCAATATATCAAAAACATTTAACCCAATAGGTTTGATTAAGTCTACATAGTGCAAGTTTTTAGCCGCACGCAACAAATCATCTCCATAATCACCAACTATCAAAAAGGAAGAAAATTTAAAATTTTTAATACATTTACACATTTCAGACGTTTTCTTCACATCAATATTTAAATTATCCAGAATAATTACTTGATTATTTAAATACTTTAGAGATAAAGCAATTTTTAAACCAAATTTGCGTACCTTCTTATTAAGAGAATAAGTATGACTCCTCACAACAGGGCCGAAAATAATCCCACCACCTCTAAATTGAGGAGATCGCAAGCTCCCTTGTCTTGCCCTACCGGTACGTTTTTGACCATAAGGTTTAGCTGTTGTACCAGAGACATCACTAATACCTTTTGTTTTATGAGTACCAGCTCTTCTCTTCGCTAATTGCCATCTCACTATATCATGCAAAATACTCAATTTTTGCTTAGCAGAAAATATCAAAGGATTGAGCTGAGCAGTACCTACATTATCATTAGATAGATTAACTAAATTACATTCCATAACTAACTTACCAAATTACTAGCATCATCATTTACATCTAACAGTAAACCTACCGGAAAAGGAACATCTTTATGTAAAGATTTTTTAACTGCATCTCTTACAAAAACATAGGAATTTTTAAACCCAGGAACATTATTACCCTTCACAGCAATTATACTATTTTCATGATCAATGGATAATATCTTCATATTTTGTGCAGTTATCCTGCTGTTACCTAAATGACCAGCCATTTTCTTTCCTTTGAATACTCTACCAGGATCCTGACATTGGCCAGTGGAACCTTGTGATCTGTGAGCAATAGAAACACCATGAGATGCCCTAAGCCCACTGAAATTATGCCGCTTCATCACACCAGCAAATCCTTTACCTATAGAATAACCCGTAATATCAAGATATTGACCAACCACAAAATGATTGATTCCCACTTTTTTACCACATTCTATTCCCGACAGGTCATTTAATCTACTTTCGTATAACTTACATTTATTATTTATACCCTTTTTCTTTAAATATTCCAACTGAGGTTTTGCTATATTTTTAAAATCCCCTGTGCCTAAAATGACTGAATTATAGCCACATTTATCTTGTCCTTTTATATCAATAATATGAGTTTCGCTGAGATGCAATAAAGTTACAGCCATGCGACTATTGTCAGAATACATAGCAGTATGACCAATATTCATCATTAGTAAACCAATTCTCCTCAGCGAATTTATTCTCTTCATTTCCTTCTCCTAAACCTTAACTTCCTTGACTTTTAAATCCACTTCTACGCCAGCAGAAAAAGATAAACCTGTAAGCATCTGCATCATAGTAGGAGTAAGATCATGTAAAACAATCAAACGCCTAGAAGTTCTCATTTCAAACTGTTCACGAGATTTTTTATCAACGTGAGGAGATCTATTAACAATAAATTTAGAATCTTTCCTTGGCAACGCAATCGGACCAGACAATTTTGCACTGGACCGCTTTAATTCATCAACAAATTTTCGAACACACTCCTCCAATAAAGAACAATCGAAAGCCTTAATGTTAATATATATATCTTGCTTCATCTTAGTTACTACACTCACTCCAAAATTTCAGAAACAACACCAGAACCAACAGTTCTACCGCCTTCTCTTATCGCAAAACGCAATCCCTCATCCATTGCTATCGGTACTTGCAATTCTACTTCTACACTCACATTATCTCCTGGCATTACCATCTCCTTCCCATCTAGCAATTTTATGCTCCCAGTTACATCCGTTGTCCTTAAATAAAACTGTGGCTGGTAATTCGCAAAAAATGGTGTATGCCTTCCTCCTTCCTCTTTCTTTAATATATAAACCTCCGCCTTAAACTTTCTATGCGGTGTTATCGTCCCCGGTTTCGCTAATACTTGCCCTCTCTCCACTTCTTCTCTTTTTGTTCCTCTTAACAATATTCCTACATTGAGTCCTGCACTTCCCTTATCCAGCAACTTCTTAAACATCTCAACACCTGTGCATATCGTCTTTTGCGTCGCTTTCAGACCTATTATCTCTATCTCTTCTCCCGTCTTTATCTCTCCCTTCTCTATTCTTCCTGTTACCACTGTTCCTCGCCCCGATATCGAAAATACATCTTCGATTGGCAATAAAAATGGTAAATCCACAGGCCTTGGTGGAACCGCTACATATTCATCTAACTTTTCCATCAATTTATCTATTGATTTCTTTCCATATTCGCTGCTGTCATCCTCCAGCGCCTTGAGCGCTGAACCAACCACCACAGGCACTTCATCCCCTGGAAATCCGTATTTACTCAGTAATTCCCTCACTTCCATTTCTACTAAATCTATCATATCAGCATCAGCAACATCAGCTTTATTTATATACACTACGATATATCCAACACCTACCTGCTTCGCCAGCAATATATGCTCTCTCGTTTGTGGCATTGGCCCATCAACCCCCGACACTACCAATATCGCCGCATCCATCTGTGCTGCACCTACTATCATGTTCTTTACATAGTCAGCGTGTCCAGGACAATCAACGTGTCCATAATGCCTTTTCTCTGTCTGATACTCAACATGCGCTGTTGCTATCGTTATCCCCCTCTTCCTTTCTTCTGGCGCTTTGTCTATCTGATCGTACGCTACAAAATTTCCATAATGCTTCGTTATCGCCGCTGTTAACGTCGTCTTCCCATGATCCACATGTCCTATTGTTCCCACATTTACATGCGGCTTTCCAAATGCTTCCACTA
>NZ_JAPQLM010000179.1:0-1497 GCF_028981765.1 Wolbachia endosymbiont of Drosophila seguyi | reverse complement strand
GCCTTCGCCACTGGTGTTCCTCCTAATATTTACGAATTTCACCTCTACACTAGGAATTCCTCTATCCTCTTTCAATCTCTAGATTAGCAGTTTTAAAAGCAATTCCAAGGTTGAGCCTTGGGATTTCACTTTTAACTTACTAATCCGCCTACGCGCCCTTTACGCCCAATAATTCCGAATAACGCTAGCCCTCTCCGTATTACCGCGGCTGCTGGCACGGAGTTAGCCAGGACTTCTTCTGTGAGTACCGTCATTATCTTCCTCACTAAAAGAGCTTTACAACCCAAAGGCCTTCTTCACTCATGCGGCATGGCTGGATCAGGCTTTCGCCCATTGTCCAATATTCCCCACTGCTGCCTCCCGTAGGAGTCTGGACCGTATCTCAGTTCCAGTGTGGCTGATCATCCTCTCAGATCAGCTATAGATCATTGCCTTGGTAGGCTATTACTCCACCAACTAGCTAATCTAATATAGGCTCATCTAATAGCAATAAATTTTTCCCCCGTAGGGCGTATACGGTATTAGTTGCCGTTTCCAACAATTATTCCGTACTACTAGGTAGATTCCTATACATTACTCACCCGTCTGCCACTAAGTTATACCATAGCAAGCTACAATATAACTCCGTTCGACTTGCATGTGTTAGGCCTGCCGCCAGCGTTCATTCTGAGCTAGGATCAAACTCTCAAATTTAGACTTCAACCTATAAAAGGTTGAGGGTACATCGGATAAATCCGACAAAAAATAATTTAGCTTAATACTGCTGTCTTTATTTCTACTTTAGAAATATTTTAATCTCCAACTATTCAAACAACTTTAAGAATATTATTATGTGATATAATCACTATGTCAATATGTTTTTGCAAATCAAAAGCATTAATGTATAAACATATAACTATTCAGAATATTACCATGAAAAAATACATCTTTCTGCTTGCACTCGCGCCAATGTTAGTTGGCATCACATTATACTTATTGCGCAACATTGATAACACAAAACAATCTATAACTGCAGGTGACAAGTTTTACGAAGTATTATTCTTAAAAAAAGATAATAAGCCGCTGCTAGAAGAAATAGATTCAAATTGGGAGTATTTAGCAAATTTTGAACGCGCATTCAATCATATCTCAGATTCAATGCCAACAGACACAGCATCTATTTATAATGATTTGGCAGATGATAAAGATGCTCCTAATGTTTTGCGTGAGTTAGCACAATATTTAGAAGTAATGAGCTTACTTCACTCCAACGGTGAAAAAATAAATAAAGACAAAATTGATAATTTAGAATCAAGCACAGTGTATCCTTATTCAAGCCAAGAAGCTATCGCTGTAGTAAAGATACATAATAACGACATTAAAGGTGCAACTGAAATATTGCGTTCCCTATTAAATGATAGAAAATGCCCTATCCTAATCAAAGCTAATGCACAAGAATTACTCAGGATATATGGGAGTTAACTCATTGGACTTTTTGCATAGCTTTTGGCAGCGCAT
>NZ_JAPQLM010000178.1:0-1357 GCF_028981765.1 Wolbachia endosymbiont of Drosophila seguyi | reverse complement strand
TACATCTTTAGCGCTTATTGTAACTTCTAATGTGCCTCTTCCTCTAATTCTTGCTTTAGCTACATTATCTATTTTGGTGCTTGCACTTTCATGTAAAATAATTAGTAATAATGTAGAATTGGAAGCAAAAGTAAAAGGTCAGTTAGAACATAAGGAGGAGATGCTTTCTCTTGAACACCAAGAGTTACGTGATGAAAATACAAGATTGAATGCAAAAGTGGATTCTTTAATGGAGGAATTGTGTCAATGCAAATTAGAAAGTGAAAAGAATAAGTTATGTTTAAAGTCAGAATATGAAGATGAGTTACGCTTAAGATTGGAATATGAAGATGAATTAAACTTGGAATTAGAACATAAAAGTAGGGAAGCTTCTTCTCTGCGTACTCAATTAACTATGTTAAGAAAAAAAGTAGAAGTAGAAGAAGTAAAACAATTAAAAACTTTAGAATCGGAAGAACAACATGAGAGCTCAGAAAGCGACATAGAAGAATTAGAGAAGAAGTTATGCCAGTCGGAAAAGGAAAAGAAAGAATTAGAAGGTAAAGTTAGTGATGAACGTCAAAAGCGCACTGATCTTGAAAGTAAAGTTGATAAATTGTGTACAAAGGAGAAAGAGTACTTATCTAAAATTAAGGAGCTGGAAAAGGAGTCATTATCTTTACAAAAAGAAGAGAAAGAATCTGATAACACATTAACAACAGTGAATGATGATCGCGATAATAAGGTGAAAGAATTAAACAGTTCACTTTTGAAGCAATCCTCTCAAATAGAACAACTTCCAAAAGCTTTATTGGAAAAGAAAAAAGAAGAAGTGCTTTTTTTGCAACGGATGATAGAATATGTAACAGATGAGGTAGAAAAATTAGTAAGGGAAAATGAAGTGATCAGAGATGATGATAAAAAAGTAATATTACAAGTGATTCAAGCAACAAAGTCTGTGTTAGTAGAAGAAGCTGCACAATATTTGCCAGGCGAAACGTCTGTTCCTTCATTTGTGGAAGATCCTGGATATACCAGTGGATGTTCTACCCCGATCAATAGCCACTAGACATTTTGAGTACAGTTGTACACTGGATACATAAAACCTTAGCCATTTTTAGCTAGTAGACTGAAAAAGGAAAGTTTGTTGTAGGTGCAGCACTATAATTCCTCCACAGATAAGAGAATTTTAATAAATATATACAAGACTGCTGAACGTGGGGGGAGGAGGGGAGTAATGAGCAATTTGCTTAGTGAGGCTAACACATTTTATTTTATAGCTAGTTCCTTAGCTACTCTTACGTTACTTACATCTTTAGCGCTTATTGTAACTTCTAATGTGCCTCTTCCTCTAATTCTTGCTTTAGCTACATTATCT
>NZ_JAPQLM010000177.1:5427-5532 GCF_028981765.1 Wolbachia endosymbiont of Drosophila seguyi | reverse complement strand
AGTATTGGCATTTTTTGATGTCTTGTAACGCTTTATAAGCGCGTTCAGCTTATTTAGATAAAAATCTAGATGTAGATGAAGTTTTGTAAAGACATACAGTATCTA
>NZ_JAPQLM010000177.1:0-5407 GCF_028981765.1 Wolbachia endosymbiont of Drosophila seguyi | reverse complement strand
ATAAGACGCCGATACATTAAGTAATCCTTACCTTTTAATCTGCAGATTGGCGAAAGCAAATACAATAGCTTCAATTTTGTGATAAGGGGGCTGGCGGAGTTTGTCAAGTAAGTTTTTTGTTTCTGGGAGCTACTACCCTTTCTTGGTGGACTAAAATCACAACAGCTGCAGAACCTAAATTGCTTCATACTACACCTTTCCCCTTTTCCCTGAAACTAAAATCTATATACTTAACTTTAGAAACTTTAAAATAAGATGCGATCTAATATTAGGCAGTTATTTTACTATATAAAGCCTAATCTATCCTATTTTGTCATAGCTTTTATTGCAGTTTTATTTTCAGCCTTAACGATCCTCCTCTTTGGCAGAGGCTTAAGCAATATAATTGATTCTGGCACAGAGCACGATTTTACTACCAAACTATTAGTTGCAATACTTATAGTTTTAGCCATTTCTCTCACTGCATTTACTCGGTTATATTTCATTGGCATTGGCAGCGAGAAAGTTATCGCAAGAATCAGATATGACTTATATAGCAGTATCACTAACTTGCAACCAAGTTTCTTTGAGAACACAGGCGTACAAGATGTTATCTCAGCGTTAATTACTGATACCTCTGTGCTGCAATCAATAATAAACAGCAGCTTACTAACCATATTACGAAATTTTGTGATTCTGATTGGCAGTGTTGCTATGTTATTATATACAAATATACAACTAACTGCGTATGCAGCCGCAATAATACCTATACTACTCATTATCATGACCTCACTTGGAAAAAAAGTGCGTAGCTATGCACGCTTTGCCCAGGATAAATTAAGTGAGCTTGCGTCATTTAGTGAGGAAAATTTTAGATCTATAGTGACTATCAAATCGTTTGTACTCGAAGAAAATGAAAAAACCCGTTTTAAGGAGTATTTAAACTCAGTATCAAAATCATACGTAAAATTAGTACTCTTGCGTGCTATTCTAGTAACTCTAGTTATCACGTGTGTGATAGGTTCACTAGTTGTTTTGCTCTTTTTTGGTATTAAAGAAGTCTTAAGCAATAATATAACTATTGGAGAACTCTCCTCATTTGTGTTTTATTCAGCGCTTGCGGCAGGAGCTATAAATAATTTGAGCGATAATATCAGTGATTTACAACGAGGTCTTGGAATAGTAGAGCGTTTATTTGAATTTAAAAATATGAAAAGCTCTATAGTAGATGCCGATGATCCTATAAAAATTTATAGTGTTCAAAAAGGAATTTCGTTTAATGGTGTAACATTTTTTTATGCTGATAAGCCAGCATTAGATAACGTATCATTTTCTATAGAGGCAGGTCAAGCAGTATCAATTGTTGGACCATCTGGCAGTGGTAAAAGCACCATTTTAAAGCTTCTGCTCCGTTTTCATGATCCAAACAAAGGTAGCATTACTATCGATGGGCACAATATTAAGTCAATTGCGCTAAATGACCTCAGATCGTTGTTTGGCTTAGTGCCACAAGATCACATGATATTTTCTTGCTCAATAATGGAAAATATACTATATGGCAAACCAGGTGCCGAATATGAGGAAGTGAAGCAAGCAGCCATCAGCGCTTATGCGATGGAATTTATTGATAAGCTGCCTGATAAATTTGATACATTTGTAGGAAAAAGAGGATTAAAACTTTCTGAAGGACAAAAACAACGTATTGTAATAGCAAGGGCCATACTCAACAATCCTCAGGTTTTAATACTGGATGAAGCAACCTCTGCCCTTGATTACAAAAGTGAGAACCTCGTGCAAAAAGCATTGAGCAAGTTAATGCAAAACAGAACAACAATCGTAATTACACACAGGCTATCAACCGCACTCAAGACTGACAAGATTATAGTAATTAATCATGGAAAAGTAGAAGAAGTAGGAACTCATGACTTTCTAATGAGTAAAGACGGGCTGTATGCAAAACTGGCGAAGATACAGTGGAATTGAAAGAAAATTTAAATCATACCGTTAGTTGATATGCTAGATTTATAATTAAAATTATTAAATTTTTAATTTTATTATTTTATAATGGTTCCATAGTTATCCGGAAATTTCGTGATCTGTAGTTTCTTGCATTCACGTTATATTCATAGCTTGTTCTATCTTAATGTAATTCCAATTTTGACTGTATAGGAGGTCTCTATGTTAAAACATAACTATAGTGATAAAATCAATAATCGCTATTCATATACTAACAAATTTTCTTATAGTGATGAGGGTGTAGACGAGACGATCAAGGATAAAATCACAACTGAAGATCAGGTAGTAACTGATGATGTTGAAGAGCCTGATGCTGGTAATGATGGTTACAGCGAAGGTATGGCTTTCTCTTACCATGGTTACGGCAACGACTTAATATAAACTCTGATCCAGGAAGATAAAATAGTTAAGATAAACCTTCAACTAGTCCCACTTATTCACTATACTGCTATAGATTTTATAGCAATATAGTGAATGAACATTTTTAAGCAGATTTCCTCTCTAATCTTTAGTAAATTGAATGAGTTGAAACAAAGGGGTGTTATAAGCACAAGTGCAGCAAACTTTATCATAGAGCCTCCAAGCAATAGAGTCCATGGAGACATTTACACAAATGTTGCTATGGTGCTTGCAAAGCATGAAAAGAAGAATCCCATTGAAATTGCAGAGGTTTTAGCCAAAGAATTTGAACTTTTTGATGAAGTTGCAAAAGTGGAAATAGCAGGCTCTGGTTTCATCAACATGCACTTAAAAATAGAAGTGTGGCATGGAATTTTAAAACAAATAAATGAGCTAAAAACAGAGTTTGGCACCCTAGATATAGGGAACAATCAGGCCATTAATGTTGAATTTGTATCTGCAAATCCAACTGGTCCACTGCATATTGGTCATGCAAGAGGGGCAGTATTTGGTGACGTTCTGGCAAATTTATTGAAAAAAGTTGGTTATAAAGTTACTAAGGAATACTATATTAATGATGCTGGAGCGCAGATAGATACGCTAATTCGGTCAGTATATTTGCGGTATAAGGAAGCTCTGGGAGAAAAAATCAGCATCGAAAAAGGTTTATACCCAGGTGAATATTTAAAACCAATAGGGACTGGGCTGGCCAAAAAATATGGCGCAGAGCTTCTAGAAAAGCAAGATAATCAAGTGATTAGAGACTATACTTTAAGTTCTATCTTAGAAATCATAAAGGAAGACATGAACTTACTTGGAGTAAATCATGATGTTTTTACTTCAGAGTATGAGCTACAAAAAAGTGGCAAAATTGAAGAGAGTATAAAGATATTGTCTGACAAGGGTCTAGTGTATGAAGGGTACCTGGAGAAACCAAAAGGCAAAGAAAGCGAAAATTGGACTTCCAGAAAAGAGATGCTATTTCGCTCTACAAAATTTGGTGATGACGTTGACCGTGCATTGAAGAAAGAGGACGGCAGTTGGACTTATTTTGCCTCGGATATCGCTTACCATTTTGATAAGATATCGCGTGGTTTTAACAATATGATCGTAGAGCTTGGTAGTGACCACGGCGGTTATGTCAAAAGACTCAAAGCAGTCGTCTCTGCGCTCAGTGATGATCAAGCAAAAATAGAGGTAAAACTGCATAATATTGTGAATTTTTTCGAGAACGGCAAACCTGTTAAGATGTCCAAAAGATCAGGAAACTTCCTAACAGCAAGAGATGTAGTGGAAGAAGTTGGCAGGGACATAACTCGTTTTATAATGCTAACACGCAAGAATGATATGGTCTTGGACTTTGATTTTGCTAAAGTTAAAGAACAGTCAAAAGACAACCCTATTTTTTACGTGCAATATGCGCATGCTCGTGCTCATTCGTTAATGCGTAATGCTCCAAAAGAGCTCCCAACAGCAGATCCTTCACTTTTAAGGACAGGTGGAGAGCTCTTCCTCATAAAAACCTTAGCAAAGTGGCCAGATGTGGTAGAAATTGCAGCAAGGCTTTGTGAGCCACACAGAATTACTTTCTACTTACTTGAAGTTGCAGAAGCGTTTCACGTTTTATGGGGGTATGGCAAGAGTGATTTAAACATGCGTTTCATACTGGAAGACAACTTAAACCTCACCGCTGCAAGAATGTTTCTCGTGCAGGCCTTAGCACACGTCATCGCTTCTGGACTTTCTATCTTCAATATAGAGCCTTTGGAAGAGATGAGTTGATTTTTTTATGCAAGATTGTTTTTTCAACGAATAGAGAAGTTGACAAAATTAAGTAAAAATGTTATAGTTTATAGTAGTATTTTCTGGTTAATATATGGCTCACAGTCAAAAAAAGCTCAATGTTAATGTAAGTTTTGACAGTAAATTGGCTCAGTATCTTACAGAAATGGCAGAGACTCAAAATAAAACTATTCCTGAAGTTTTAGTAGATTTAGTGGAAGAAGAGTTCGAAGAAGATGTAGAGCTATCCAAAATAGCTGACGATCGCCTCTCTGAAGGTGAAGAAGAAGTAGAGGATGATGAAAACATCTGGAAATAAAACTTACACTATAAAATTCTTAAAAAATGTTATTGAAAAAGAAATTCTAGCTCTTCCGGCAAAGATTAAATTAATGGTTCAGGAGGCCATAAAGAAACGCCTTACAGTTGATCCTTTTAATCTAGGAAAGCCTTTATGTCATAGCTTTAGAGGGCAATATAGGATAAGGGTTAGCAACTACCGTATAATTTACATCATAAATCATTCAGAACGTAAAGTACTTATTACTGCAGTGGGGTATAGAAAAAACATTTACAAACACAGAAGATTACACAATTAAAAATATAAGAAAGATCTCACCGCTGCAACTTGTCCAAGCCTTAGCACACGTCATTGCTTCTGGACTTTCTATCTTTAATATAGAGCCGTTAGAAGAAATGAGTTGATTTTTTTTGGTTACAATATGTAATGATCAAAATATTATTCAAAGTAGGGTAAAGTTATGACGATCAGTTTTAGGGAGTATTCAACTGTATTCACTGAAGTTGCGGAACAGACAGATTTAAATGGAAATAACATAATTGAAAGAATAAAAGGGCATTAGCATAGATCCCGCTAACAAGCAGCGGGATGACGGTTGTCAGGGTGTCAGGCTAGTACCTTCTCTTGTCATCCCAGTGCCCAGACACTGGGATCCAGAAAAGTTTGCTTGTGAACAAGCAAACTAGCATGGAAAGTGGTTACAACATTTTCGATGAGATTATATGGAAAACTGTATTCCAGTGTCAAGCACTGGAATACATCACAGGGGCACTGGAATGACACCCTTTACGGGCTCTTAAATTGCAACTATAAATGTTTAAGAAATTTACCAAATGAAAAAAAAGGCAAAAGAAGCCCCATGGTGGTTGGCTATTTACTATGTACTAAAATATCGGCGTTTTTTTTATTCTAAAACGCTTGATTAAGAGC
>NZ_JAPQLM010000176.1:0-12136 GCF_028981765.1 Wolbachia endosymbiont of Drosophila seguyi | reverse complement strand
ATCCGATAAGGTAAGCCTCGTCATCCCGCTACGTGTTAGCGGGATCTAGAGATACCGCGGCGGTATGACGGTTCGCAGCGGTATAGTAACTCGTCATCCCGCTGCTTGTTAGCGGGATCTCTTGTTAGCGGATGAGATACCGCGAATGAATCGCGGTATGACGGTGTAGATAGTATCCCGCTGCTTGTTAGCGGATGAGATACCGCGAATGAATCGCGGTATGACGTGTTGAAACAATCCGATAAGGTAAGCCTCGTCATCCCGCTACGTGTTAGCGGGATCTAGAGATACCGCGGCGGTATGACGTGTTGCTTGGGTCAGCTATAGTATTTCTTAAAATTAATAATAAATTTCTTGGCTAGCAAGAAGCTGTAAATTTTTTTGCGAGACCTAAGCCGCTTTTGATATAGCTAAAGGTTTACTGATGATTTGTCTCATTCCACTACCTGCTGACTTACTTTCTGCTTAGCATATCCATCAAATCAGATTCTTTGAGTTTACTATGGTCAACTTTACTGAACTTATTTACCATAGAGCTCATTTGATTATACTGCTTAATTAGAAGATTAATGTCAGTTACAGTTGTTCCGGACCCCTTAGAAATTCTAAGTCTTCTTTTGCCATTTAAAATATCTGGATTTTGCCTTTCTTTTTCAGTCATTGAGTTTATGATGGCTATATATTTTTTCACTTTATTGTCATCTGGCAGACTGCTACTTAGCTTTTTTGTAAATGAACTAGGAATGAATTTCATTATGTTGCTAATGCCATCCATTTTACTCAGAGTTTTTAACATTCCCACTAGGTCGTTTAGGTCGAATTTACCTTTTTTCACTTTCTTTTGTAACTTATCAATTTCTTCCTGACCAACAATCTCAGCAGCTTTTTCAACCAATGAGACAACATCACCCATGCTAAGTATCCTTTTTGCAATTCTATCGGGATAAAAATCATCGAGGTCACTTAATTTTTCACCACAAGCAATAAATTTAATTGGACAATCGGCGATCATTTTCATAGAAAGAGCAGCACCACCACGTGCATCACCATCAACACGGGTGAGAATAATGCCGGTTACACCTATTACCTCATTGAATGATTTGGCAATGTTGACCGCATCCTGGCCTATCATTGCGTCGGCTACTAAAATAACTTCTGCAGGTGAAGCTATTTCCTTTACGGCTTTCAACTCATTCATCATATTATTGTCAATATGAAGCCTGCCTGCAGTGTCTAGTATTAATACATCATAATTATCGTTCTTTGCTATTGCTATTGCCCTTTTTGTAATTGTAATGGGCTTCTCATCTATTACTACAGGTAAAGTTTGCACATCTATTTGTTTACCTAGCACTTCAAGTTGTTTCTGGGCAGCAGGCCTATAAATGTCTAAAGAGGCAAGCATCACTTTTTTCTTTTGCTTTTTTAGTTTTAAAGCAAGCTTTCCTGAGGTAGTTGTTTTACCTGCACCTTGTAAGCCCACCATCATAATCACAGCAGGGGGTTTAACTGCTAGATTTAAGTCACTTTTCTCTGATCCGAGAACTGCAACTAAATTATCCTGTACAATTTTAATTATCATTTGTGCTGGAGAAACACTTTTTATGACTTTTTCCCCAATCACTTTATCTTTAATGTCGTTGATGAATTTTTTTGCAACTTCAAGTGAAACGTCAGCTTCAATTAAGGCTATGCGTATTTCACGCATGGCAAGATTAAAATCATCTTCAGAAATGATTGACTTTCCTCTCAGTGTACTAAATACAGAATTTAAACTTTCAGTTAACGATTTAAACATAATAGCATTAGTAGAATACTCATTAAAAAGAGAGAAGAAGCTGAAACAAAACTCACTGAGTTATAACTCAGCACTTCTTTAAGTTTAGTAATATTATTAAAGTATAAACCAACAAGTGGATTAGTCAAGTTTTGCACTACGCTGGCAAACATTTCTCTAGTTTTAGAGACTAACTGATTGAACAGCAAGATAATATAGGGTATGAAAGCTCTAAAAATCCAATCAACATCCATTTTAAAATTTACTCTCGGGTAAAATAACTTGCGTAAAGGAATAAACAATAAAGTGGTACATAGTAATAAATTAAATTGCGACCAAATATTTTTTGTGTTGTACACAAAATCGAAAATCGAAGGTTTATTGTAAATAGGTAAGTAAGGATTGCCAGCGATTACGCATATAAATGCTAAAATAATCATAGTCATTTTGCTTCCTCTCTCTGCTAAAGGTTTTGACTTACTTTTTGCAATAAATAAGTAATAAAGAAACTTTAGCCCCACGCTTAAATGAAGCAGCAAATTTAGAAGCTTATATAAATTTTTATACCCTTTTAAGGCAACAGTGTTCATTTCAATTTCAGCTGTGATATATGATTTACTGATAAATCCAACGGTTCCAGGAAATGCAGCCATTGTAAGTATTGCGATTATAGCACACATGCCTTCCACTGACATCAGTTTACCCACTCCATTAAAACTAATTGTTTTTGTTTGTGAAATAATCGAATTACTGACCACAAACAATAATGATTGATAAACAAGAGAGAAGATTATATGCAGTATCAAAATTGGTATTGCTTTTTCCGAAGGACTGAGCAAACTTCCTGCAATAATCAGCAAGCCCATTTGTCCTACAACGTTATAGCATAAAAATCTGCGAATATTTTGCTCAAGAGAAGCAAATATAATGCTGTAAATTGCAGTGATGGCGCCTACAAGCGCTAATATTTCAGTACAATCTTGCCATAGGTTATAAGTGTGTAAAAGCATCACTAAAAAAGAGACTTTAGTGGTAAATAAAGAGAGATATGTGGTGCCATGTAGCGATGCAGCAGGATATGCATCAACAACCCAAAATGAAAAAGGAAAACAAGCGCAGTTTATCAATAAACCCAAAATTATCAGGTTAGTGCTTTGAAGTGCCAATCCTGCTATTAATATAACTCCAACGAAAAAGTGTACACAAGCGTACCTTATTGCAGGTCCACTATCTCTACAGCTAGCTGCGATAATAAAAAATGCACTGATGGTCATTAATTCACAGAATATTATAACCAATATCATATGTTCAGATAAAACTGCATAAAGTGAACTAATAGTGTAAGCAGCAAAAGATAGCATCTCTGAAAAAGTCAAATTTTGTGCTGGTAGAACAGCTAAAAATGCAACTGATAAAAAAGATATTAGTATGGTACGAAAAGATAAATCAAAATCTAGAATTGGGAGAGACCAATTTACTGCAATGCTCAAATTTTCAGGTAATTTTAGGACTATAACTATTAATACAGTCAGTAGAAGTAACAGTGACGATTTATAAAGTTGCACAATAATTAAAACCAATATGGTTTATGCTATCTCAATATATGAATAAAATCAATTTGCATATTAACCACTAATTAAACTAATTATCATATAATTATATCAGAGTTTAGAGGGTTATAGAGAAACCGGTCAGATTAGGTCTTTAATCTAATCTGACCGATAGCTTTAATAGTGAGGTAAGCTTTAATATAGCACTCCTAATTCATAACGCTACACTCGTGCATAATTTATTTTTAATTTGTGCACGAGCGTTAGTAAATTATTTACTTTTTGAAATAAAATTTGGCATCACTTTAATATTGAGACTTAGTAAACCTCAGTAGGTCTGCCAGTTGGGCCCATAAGAATTATTTGCTCGCCTTCTCTTAAGTGTCTGCATAAATTAGTGGAGCCGCCGATTTCCAGCACAATAGTGGAAATAATTCCTTTTTTTTTGTCTACTTCAGTGCCGGTTACGGCTATACCTTCCATAGCAAGGTTTGTATTATTGGCTTTTCTGCCATTGGTTTCAAAATTTTGCAATCTAAAGAATTGCCCAGGCTTAAAATTCTTTGCCGCAAGTGGTGCTTTGATCACTATTTCCACAACTTTGTCTGTTAAATATTGAACTTTTATAACCTTTGCAGTGAATTGCTCTTTGATTCTATTAAATAATTCTTTATTAGCCAGGTCTTCAACACTTGACCACGCATTTTTTTTCTGGCCCACAACATCACACACTGGAATGACAGAAACGAAGCTATTAACTCCACTCAAAAGCTGAGAAATAATAGGGTAGCCGTTTTTAGCACTTGCCATAGCTTTCACGACGCTGCCACTATACGAAGGGTGAAGATCACCAAAAAAGCTGATTGTTTTATTGCCTTGCTTATACACTAATATTCTATCTTTATTTTGCATTTTAGGAGAAAATATTGGGTCTATTTCTTTTCCTGATGAATTCAAATGAGTAAAATACCCATTACTTAATTTAAAATGCTTTTTATCTTCTGTTGCAATAACTGTATTTGGCTCAGTACCTGCTGCTATAAAAATAGAACGTGCTTTTATACGTTTGATTTCGCCGGATTTTGTGTCTATCAGTTTTATTAATTCAGCATGGTTATATTTATCCGTCACAACTTCAACTGGCTCTAAGTTTTCAATAAAGTAAATTCCTTCTGACAGTGCATTTTGCACCTCTTCGCTATTTAATCGATAACTTGGTGAATCTTTTAGCTCTTTTCTATATATAACTTTCACTCCCCCGAGGCTCTGCATTAACTCTAATATTTTTATTTCTCTATTCCCTTTTTTTGCTAACTTTTGCTTTTCTCGGATCAATTGTGCGTGCGAT
The DNA here is from genome assembly GCF_028981765.1 of Wolbachia endosymbiont of Drosophila seguyi. Classification (NCBI taxonomy): domain Bacteria; kingdom Pseudomonadati; phylum Pseudomonadota; class Alphaproteobacteria; order Rickettsiales; family Anaplasmataceae; genus Wolbachia; species Wolbachia endosymbiont of Drosophila seguyi. The sequence goes on along the minus strand of NZ_JAPQLM010000176.1, from coordinate 7,461 downwards.
ATAAACTCATTCGCAATTTCGCGCTCTTCTTCTGTCCAATCTTTTTCAACACAGTCCTTTCCATACTTATCAACTAATATCTCATAACGAAGAAGAAATTTTTCTACTTGAATTGGATAATACGCTAAAGCTTCAGTGGCAGTGTCAATCGCAGTAAGCCCCGCCCCTATGACAACTATCGGCATACGAACTTGCAGATTTGCTATAGAATCAAATTTAAGAGCGCCAGTCAGTTGTAACGACATCAGAAAATCAGATGCCATGCGTACTCCACGAGCTAGTATGTTTTTTATTTTGATCATTCGTGGCTTACCAGAGCCAAGTGCTAGGGCGATGTGATCAAAACCCAAGTTGAACGCGTCATCAGCATTAATCGTGCCACCAAAACGAATGCCTCCATAAAGTACGAAATTCTCACGTCTTTCCAGCAGTAATCTAATAATCTTTAAGTAATTCTTATCCCACCGAGAAGTAATGCCATATTCTGCCACCCCACCAAACCCTCCTGCCGTGCGTTCACTCAATTTTTCGTGTTTGAAATCTTTAATTAGCTGGAAATTATCGATCAAAGGTTCAATCTTTAGTCCATCAATGGTGATAACGTTATGCCCATCATTCAACAAATGATGAGCTAAATTAAAACCAGCAGGACCAAGGCCTACAACTAGAACGTTTTTTCCGGTGTTTTCTCTTGGCAATGAACGCTGAAAATTTAAAGGATTCCAACGGCTGAGCAGAGAATATATTTCAAATCCGTACGGTAAACTGAGCACATCATCCAGAATCCTTGTTTCAATTGCTGGCACATTTACGGGTTCTTGTTTTTGATATATGCACGAATTCATGCAGTCATTGCATATTCTGTGTCCAGTAGCCGCGCATAATGGGTTATCTATCATCACAATTGCAAGACTTGCTATGCTGTACCCTTCGCTTTTCACCAGATTCATTTCTGATATTTTCTGCTCTAGTGGGCAGCCGTGCAGTTCAACTCTAAGTGGAGACTTTTTGAAAGTATTGTCATCATTAATTAGCCCCTTTGAGCAGCTATCCTTACTTTGCTTATGACAAAATATGCAGTAGTGAGCATTATCCAATGCTTTATCTAAACTAGCCTTTTCACTTGTTAGGTCAAAACCGTATCGTCTTTTTACTTCATTTGAATACAGCACTTCAACTTTGTCTACTTCTTTTTTAGAAAATGGTATGAGGTTTTCGTGGTCAATTTTTTTATGTATGCTAAATAATATACTCTGTTTATTTTTTACTCTCCGCACTGCATATTGTGCCGCAAGTTCTATTTCCTCTTTGTGATTTTCTTTATCTTCAAACCAATGCATCACCTGCTCAGCAAAATTTTTTTCTGTTGTTGGCAAAGTGAGAAAATGACTTAGTTTGTTAGTAATATCTATATTCGCCACATTAGTGTATTTCTTCAATGCATAGCGTTGGACAAATAATCTTTTGCACTTATATATTACAGCAAAGTCGTTGTGCTTTTTCTTTAGCTCCTCTATTTCTTTTTCAACATTAAAAAGTTTTGCAATAAATTCATCAAGTAAATATGAGAGGTCTATAATGAGCTGGCTATCTGTCATCCAAGTAGCTGACCGTTCTTCTTGTTTTCTAGATCCCAGTGTCAAGCACTGGGATGACGGGGGGTGACACTGGGATGACATCGAAGAAGAAGCTGCTTTTTCTCTTGCTTCAATTAATGAACAAAACAAGCTCTCATCACATGATTTAATATAATTCAAAAATGTCTCATCTAATTTTGTTAATCCATTGCGAGTATATAGATTCGAAAATGAGATTTTGAAATTCAGCTTCATTGCTATACTATAAAGTGTACATGCTGTTTCTTACAGATGAAGATTTTATTTATTTTGCAATACTGCTGAGATTGTTGCTTCTGCAACTTTTTCTTCGCTAACAGATGCAATACACCTAAATTTGTATACACCTAAACACACACTTTGAATGTTAGCTTGAAGAATCAATGTGTCCCCTGGAGTAACTAGCTTTCTGAATTTTGCATTTTCAATGGATCTCAAGTAAACAACTTTATTTTCTATTGTTTCTTTACCTAGAACACATATAGCAGATGCCTGAGCTAGAGATTCAATTATCAAGACTCCTGGCATTATCGGATGACCAGGGAAGTGGCCAATAAAAAATGGCTCATTGAAAGTCACATTTTTGATTGCTTTTATACTTTTACCAGGATCACACTCTATAACTCTATCTACTAAGAGAAACGGATAAGAATGTGGTAGTGTTTTTATAATATCACTGATATTAAATTGCATAAGTCTATTCAATGCCTTTTAAAGCAAATTCAGGTATTTCCTTGTTTATATTGTTTAATACCACATCTGATAAATCAACTTCATCCATGGAGTATAAAACTTGGTTCTTTTTTGAAATAAATAGTACCAAATCTATGTTGTTTTTTTCTGCCGTTTTTTTAGCGACTTCTTTTATCTTGTTAAAAACACTCTCTACTGCTTCTCTATAGCTTTCTTCTAAATGTAACATTTTTTTAGCATAATTATCTCTAACATTTACAGTGTGCTTATTAAATTGTCCTGTCTTTTCCTTTTTTGCTTCTTCTGACAAAAGGTCAAATTCTTCTTTTGATGGCTTAAGTTTTTCTAACTCATTTTCAAATTCTTGTTGTAATCTAGAATTCTGCTCCTTTATTTGTTGTTGTATATTTTGCAGAGCAAGAGATTCATTGATGACTTTTTCACTATCGATAATTGCAGCCTTTGTGTTCTGAGGTTGATATCCTACAAACTTATACCCCACAAATAAGGAAATAATTAAGGCAATAACTGATATAAATAACTGTATATATTTCATTCAAATCCCCGCTTCAATAGAAAATTTAACATTTGGTGATGGTATTATATCATAAGATTCCTTTACTAAAGGAAACCCGAAATCCAATCTAAGTCTACCAAAAGGAGAAAGCATTGAAAAGCCAAAACCTGGTGACACTCTCACAAGCTTGCTATCATAGTATTTCCCTTCATACTTCTTATTTTTATCATCTAAGCCAAAAAGTGTTGCATAGTCAACAAATAGTGAGCCTTTGATACCAGCATAGTCATATAGTTTCGGTAGAGGAAAATCCACTTGCTGTGTTAGATTAAAATAAGTTTTGCCTCCTAATGAGCTTTTATTTTTGTCTTCTGCTCTTGGTCCAATACCGGAAAGGTCAAACCCTCTAATCTCATTACCCCCTTTAAAAAAGTGCTGGCCAATGTTTAGATTTTCATCAGTATAAGAAAAAATATGACCTGCCGCCATCTTAAAGCGTAGCGTTATATCATCGTCAATTTTGCTTAATATAGGGTGCGTATAAAAAGATAAGAATTCAGATTTCAGGAAATTCACGTTTCCTCCCAATCCTGAAATATCCTGACTTAAGCGCAGTAAATACCCTTCTTTTGGAGTATAGAGGTTATCCAGTTTATTATATGCCAACGTGTATCCCACTGATGAAATCTGATGCTTACCTTTTCGGTCCAGTATTATTTCAGAGATATCGGTGTCTTGTCCACCCTTATTATCCATGTGTATATGATTATACTTATAAGAATAGCGAAGGGAATTAGTTAAGTTCTCTGTGACTTTATATGATAACTTTGTAAAAAATCCCATATCGCAACTATCAAAAGTAGTGTTTGGTTTATCTTGTTTTTCATAAAATACACCCATGCCTAGTGACGTATCAGAATCGTTAAAATTATTTTCAACAAACTCTAAATCAGTAGAAAATACGTATTGACTTTTTTCAAGAGCAAAAGAGAGCTCTTTTCCAGTACCAAATAAATTACGGTCTTTGAGGTCAATTTTAATCAATGCTCCACCAGGAAGAGACACACCTCCTCCCAAATACAACGAAGTAGTGTTTTTTTCTTTAACACTTAAGTCAAGATTTACTGCATTATCATTAACTGCATAACTATTTACTTTCACTGTTTCAAAAAAATCACTACTCATTAGTTTTTTACGTGACTTTTGAATCTCAGATATATTGTACGCATCACCTTCTGCTACACTTAGCTTACTTCTGATCACTTTATCTAAAGTGCGATCGTTACCATCAATTGTAATTTGATTTATATAAATCTTTTTACCCGGCAGCACTCTGTAGGTTACATCTACAACATTGTCACGTTGTGCATACTCTGGATTAACTTTTGCAAATATATATCCTTTCTCATTTAAATATTTGTTTATTTTTTCTACTGTATTATTAATTTTAACTCTATTAAATATCTTATCGTTTTCCTCTGTTATAAAATCCAATATTTCTTCTTTTAGGCTCAAATCCTGAATTTCAGTTTCAATATTAACCTCATTATTTCCAAATAAATACTGCTGTCCTTCGTCAATCAAAAAAGTTAACTCTGTTTGATTGTTATTATCAACCTCAACAATTGGTTGAATATTATTTTGAATATATCCTTTAGATGAATAAAAATGATCGAGCAATTCTGTGTTAATCAATAGATATTGCGGTGAATAATGATTTCCGCCTTTAAAAATAGCTCTAAATAACTTACTAAATATGTCATTACTATGTCTTTTGATAACTTGCTCTAGCTCATTTTCAGAAAAGTTTTTGTTGCCTATAAATCTTATATCCTTAATTTTAGAGGTTTTGCCTTCTTTTATTTTAAAAATTAGATTGACTCTATTGCCATCAAGCTTATTCAGGTCATATTCAATTTTAACACCAATCTTACCGTTATTTCTATAAGTAGTGACTAAATTCACTAAATCGTTTTGCAATTTTGTTTCAGTTAAAATAGTTAGCGACTTTGATTGAATCACATTACTTAGCAGCTCTTTGCTGTTAAATAACTTATTGCCTTTTAACACTACCTTGTTAATCAGTGGATTTTCTTGAATTTTTATTACTAAATTTTTTTTATCATCTATGTAAGCATTAACACTAGCAAATAACTTTGTTTTATATAGATCTTTTATAATTGAGTCTATATCATCGTCGTTTATATAATCACCAGATTTTAGTTTTATATAGAACCCTATTGTCTGGTTGCTTACCCTCTCATTACCAATACATTTGACATCTTTCACCTGCACTTTTTCCGCAGTTCCTAAAGCAACAAGCAGGGCAGGAAAAGAAATAAAAACCACTACCAGTATATAAAATAGCTTTTTCATATTTTATTTCAAAAAAGATCCCTAATATCATTTGACATTCCAGTTGCCATAAGCAAAAACAACACTAAAGCACCAAAAATAGCTGCATATTTTTGACATTTCAAGCTTAAATCCCTACGTATAACCGCTTCTATGATATAATGAAATAAATGCCCACCATCTAGCAGTGGTATTGGCAGCAAGTTAATTGCAGCTAAATTAGCTGAAATGATTGCCATAAAATATAGAACCATAATAAATCCCTTTTTCGCTGATTGTCCTGAATATTTTGCGATTTTTATTGGTCCACCTATTTCACTTGCACTCCTCTTACCAACAATAATTTGAAAGATAGCTTTAATCGTTAAGCACATAGTGTGGTAAGTTTCACTTACTGATAAGCTCACAGCCCCAAGAAAAGACGACTGCTTTAATGTATTGACTGAAATAATCCCTATAGTTTCTCTTTCTATTGTGTTGCCAAAAACGTCTTTGTCCTTGATTATTAATGGAGTTAAACTGGTCCTGTGCTTCTCATTATTTCTGCTATACTCAATCTCCATTCTTGTTTTAGGATTCGACATTATCACACGTGAAATATCTTCAAAGTATTTTATTTTATGCTCATTGATTTGTGTAATAGTGTCACCTGGCAACAAACCAGCTTGCTTAGCTGCACTACCTTCGATTACATTTTCAATCACCGGTGGAGTGCGATAATAACCTGCTATGCTAAAAAATATTGTAAAAGCTATAACAGCAAATACCATGTTTGCAAAAGGCCCTGCAAAAACTACTGCTGCTTTTTTATGACGCGGTTTTGTATGAAATGAATACAATTTTTCTTCTTCCGTTAATTCTTGTTGATCAGCTGGGACACTCGCTGCATTAGTATCTCCTAGCATTTTAACATAACCACCCAATGGAACAACGCTTAATTTCCATCTAGTTCCAGACTTATCGTTAAAACCAAAAATTTCAGGACCAAAACCTATGGAAAAAGATTCAACTTTAACTTTGCATGCTTTGGCAACAACATAATGCCCATATTCATGCACGAATACTATGACAGAAATTATTAAAGAAAATGATAAAAAATAATATATTCCATCGCTAAATTGATGGATAAGATTAGAAATTAATTCCACCTGTATATTTAGATCTTAACAAAATGTTAAGTATATTAAAATGCGCCTCGCTTGACAAGTATTTAGTTTAACTTTTAAATTAAAAAAAGTTTAATTGTAATGACAGATACCTCACTACTCAGAAGAAAATTAATATATAGAAGCTGGCATAGGGGTTGCAAAGAAACCGATATACTTTTAGGGCATTTCGCATTGAAATATCTTGATAAATTTTCCTTAAGCGAACTAATCGAATACGAAAAAATAGTTGATCTTGATGATTACGAATTATATTGTTACATAACTCGTAAGACAAACCTCCCTCCTGGCTTGAATAGTCAGATAGTCAATTTAATTGCTTGCTTTATTGAAGCTAATCCTTTATGCACTCAAGATTAGTGATAATCTTATTTACCTTATCTAGTACCTCAGTATATTCTATTCTTTTCTCGTTTCTATACTTTTCGCGCTCTTGATTTACTTCATCTAATCGCTTTGTTAATTCTAAAATTTTATCCTCAAGAATTAGTGCTGCAAGTAAGAAATTTAATGCATCCGAACCCTTACCTCCAGTTTTTTGAGATACAGAACTAACTAACTTGTCAAAACTATTAGCAAGGCGTAATAAATGATTCCCCTTCCCACTTTCGCAAGATATTTTATATGTGTTATTACGTATAACTATTTCTACTACTTGCATATGGTGCTAAAAATTTCTATCGTACAGTATAAACTCAAACCCCTACTTTCGTCTTATTTATGGTATAAATTTTTATTCATTTATCAAATCAGATAATTTTTTACTGCTACGAAAATATGTTTTAAAGTATTGATTCTTTGTAAACTTCTGTAACATTAAATGGCTTGTTTCTTTCAAGTTATAACTTCTAACTGAAAAAGAACCAAACCCCCTAATTTCAACTCTATTATGATGTTTCAATGTGCTTGAAAGTATCCCAAAAAATCTATCAACTATAGCTGCTATAACAATCTTATCTAAAAAAGGATGTCTTTTTGCTACCCTCGCTATTATATCAGACTTTGTTGCCATTTATATGAAGCCAAAATAAGTAAACCTTATCACTTAGCAGATAATGCTATGTTATATTCTTCAACACCCAATACTTCAACTTCTATTTTTTCTGATATAGAG